>JAFLVB010000026.1 GCA_022508465.1 Clostridiales bacterium | reverse complement strand
GATTATTGCCACCTTGGATACATTTATACATTTTTATTTTGAATTTGTGGCAAATAGATGTGTTGGTGCATATAATACAATTGCAAAGTCGCTGCGCGCCTTTAATCTCTAACGAGATTTATTGTCCTAACGGACAATGCAATTTCCTTGACGGCAGGCGCAAAAATGCCCTTGCGAGCAAGCATTTTTGCTGGCTGTATACTATGCCAAGCAAACTTACTTACAAGGATTTGCGAATAAAGTTAAAGCGGGTATTTAGCAATGAAAAGTTTGATTAGTGTTGATTCCGACGGCGACGTAACTTATGGCAATCATGTGCTACGTTCGATTGTCAGCCTTGCCACGCAGGAAATAAGCGGAGTAGGTTCGCTTCAGGGCAAGGGCGTGAGGATAGACGTGGTTGGCAATGTCGTCAACGTAAGCGTCAGTATCAACGTGTTTTATGGAGTGAGCTGCGCAGACGTCGCATTCAGGATTCAAAATAATGTCAAGCGCAATATCGAGACGAGCACCACTTACAAGGCTGGCAAGATAGACGTCAACATATTGGGAGTGGAATTTCAAGAAAATAAAGATGCGGGTACCCTATAGACAATTCTATAGGGTTATTCGTTTTTGGAGTGACAATGGGAAGAAGAGACGTAAGAGAAAACGTGTTTAAGCTTGTTTACGAGACCGGCGTTTGCGGCGAGGTCAACGAGCTTACTGTAAGCGAGGCTACGCAAAATGCGAGCGTAGAAGAGAAAAAATATTCCGATATAGTCTTTAAGGGAATAGATAAGGACGACAAAAAATATTTTGACAAAGTTTTTTACGGTATCGTAGACAATAAGGAAGAGCTCGAGGGCATTATAAAAAAGTATGCGCGTGCTTACGAGTTTAGTAGACTTTATAAGGTGGACAGAGCAATCTTGCTCGTTGCCATTTACGAAATACTAAACTTAGACGACATCCCTTATAAGGTATCGGTAAATGAGGCGGTCGAGCTGGCAAAGGCGTATTCGACCGAAAAGAGCGCGTCGTACATCAACGGAATTTTGGCATCGGTAATAAGGGACATGGAGGCGCTTAAATGAGTGCACAGCTTTTAGACGGAAGGAAGGTTGCAGCCGAAGTCAAGGCGCAGGTAAAAAAAGAGGCGGAGGCATTTTATGCCCGAAATGGACGCAAGATGGGACTTGCGGTTATTTTGGTTGGCGATAATTTTGCGAGCGGCGTTTATGTCAACAACAAAATTGCTGCGTGTAACGAAAATTGTATAAAGTCGTTTTCGTACAAATTGCCCGAGTCTACAACCGAGGAAGAGCTTATCGAGCTTATACATAAGCTAAATGCAAACACAATGGTAGACGGCATACTCGTTCAGCTGCCGCTTCCGCCGCACATACGTCCGAGTGTCGTGCTTCCGCATATTTCGGTAGACAAGGATGCGGACGGATTCTTGGCGGAAAACGCAGGCAATCTTATGCTCGGTATTCCGTCGCTCAATGCATGCACGCCGGCGGGAATTATCGAACTTTTACATTCCACGGGACGAAAAATCGACGGCGCAAATGCCGTTGTTATAGGTAGGAGCAACATAGTTGGTAAGCCTATTGCGCTGATGCTTCTCCAAAATAATGCCACGGTGACAATATGCCACTCTCACACGGAAAACCTAACAGACTTTACTCATAATGCGGACATTTTGGTCGTAGCGGTCGGCAAAAAGCATGTTGTAAACGGGGATATGATAAAAAAAGGAGCAATCGTAATAGATGTCGGCATGCATCGCGAGGACGGCAAACTGTGCGGTGACGTGGACTTTGAGTCGGCACGCGAAGTGGCAGGCTACATTACGCCTGTACCCGGTGGTGTAGGACCCATGACTATTGCAATGCTACTTAAAAATATAGTCAAGGCGGCGCTTAGACTTGAATAAAATTCTCACCGTATCTCAGCTTAATAATTACGTCAAAAATGTATTTGACGACGAACTTTTGCTGCAAAACATTACGGTTGAGGGCGAGGTTTACGAGGCAAAATTTTCGGGCGGCAATACATACATCACGCTAAAAGAAGATGAGTATGTTCTGTCTTGCGTAAAGTTCGGTTCTCGTTTCGAGTTTTCGGTAGGTGACAAAGTTCATGCTAACGGAAGTATGCGCTTTTATCCGCGCGGCGGGCGTACGACCTTTGTGATTACTTACGCCTCGGCGGTTGGTAAGGGCGATTTGCTCGTTAAGTTCAACGAGCTTAAAGATAAACTTAACAAGGAAGGAGTATTTAATAATACCAAACCTTTGCCGCGCTTTATTAAAAGAATTGCGCTTGTGACAAGCGTAGAGGGCGCTGTCATACACGACTTTTTGGAGGTTTTGACTCGCAACGGCTGCGGGTATATAGACATAGATGTTTACGGAGTAAAGGTGCAGGGCGCGGGTGCGGATGAAAGCATTGTAAAGGCTATAAGCATAGCGGCGGGCCGAAATTATGACGTTATGGTAGTGGCGCGCGGAGGCGGCTCGGGCCAAGATCTAAGCTGCTTTAATACCGAGGCGGTGGCGCGCGGCGTATTCGGTTGCGCCTATCCCGTCATTTCGGCGATAGGACACGAGGTCGATTATACGCTTTGTGATTTTGCATCGTCACTTCGCGCAGGCACGCCGAGCATAGCGGCGGAACAAATCGTGCGCATTAACGAGATGTTTATCAGTCGTTTTTATGAGCGTCTCGCTGCCTTAAAATTTTACGTCGATGGGCAAATCAATGCGATGTCGATAAGAGTCAAGAGTTTGTCGGCGGACCTTATGATCGGCTCTTTGCGTAAGGCGAGCGAACTCAAAAATAGAATGTCGGCTTATATGAATAGGATTTATAACCTTAACTTGGAAAAAGGTTTGGCTATAGATAAAGCATATAGAAGCCACATAAAAACTATTTATCATAATGCCGAGGTGCTTTTGACTTCTCGCGAGCAAGAGCTTAAATATATATCGGCGGTTTTGGATAAGTCAAGCCCGCTTAAAATCCTGTCTGATGGCTATGCTAAAGTGCTAAAGGACGGTAATAGCGTTGATAATATATCTAAGGTAAATATAGGCGACAAGCTCAAGGTAGTTTTGTCTGGCGGCGCATTAGGCGTAACTGTAACCGATAAGGAGTAGATTATGGATTTGGAACAAAAACTCAAAAGTTTGGAAGAGCTTACATTAAAAATGGAAAGCGGCGTATCATTAGAAGAAGGCCTTAAACTTTTCGAGGAGGGTTTATCTTTAACCAAAGAGTGTATGGCACAGCTTAAAGAGTATAAGGGCAAACTTAACGAAATCAAGACAGATATGGATGCGCTGCTCGATGAATAAGCAACTTGTCGAGGAATGGATAGACGATAGGGTAGCAAAAGCCGACTTTGACGAGCCACTTTTTTCTGCCGTAAAATATGTCTTTAGTACGGGCGGAAAAAGGCTGAGACCTTTGATGTTTTTGCATGCCTATGCGCTTAGTGGTAAGGATATAACCGAGGCGGTAAAGGACTTTGCCGTCGCTATCGAATGTCTGCATCAATATACGCTTATCCATGACGATTTGCCGTGTATGGATAACGACGATTTTAGGCGCGGACAGCCGACCTGTCACAAGATGTTCGGCGAGGCGAATGCCGTGCTTACCGGTGACGCTCTCTTAAATCTGTCGTTCACGCTTATGCTAAAAGCGGCTAAGGAATGCCCTGCTGCATTGGAAGCCGGATATGAATTTTCTATTCTAAGCGGCGGCGCCGGAGTGGTGGGCGGTCAAATGGCAGAACTCAACACCGCCAACTTTAAAGCTGAGCTGCAAGAGATATACTATAAAAAAACCTGCTACCTTATTTGGGCGGCAGTACAAGCGGGCGCGATCATGGGCGGACTTAGCGAAGCTCAGCTAAACGGACTAAAGGAATACTGCTTTAACTTCGGTTTTGCCTTTCAAGTATACGACGACCTTATGGATATTAACGAAAAGGGTAGTGCGCCCGAGCGATCGTATGTAGGTTGCTTCGGGATGGAAAAAGCAGTCTCAGAAGTAAAAAAATGCACGCAAAATGCAATAGATGCCCTTAGTATGTCTGGCATAAATAGCAATTTTTTTGTAAACTTGGCATTAAAAGCGGCCGGAAGAAAGGAATAGTAATGGATTTTGGTTTGATAAATAGTGAGCAATTAAAGCATTTGAGTGTGGAGGAACTAAATAGTTATTCCGCCTATTTAAGGGAGCGTATTATAGACGTGACCAAAAAAAATGGCGGACATCTATCCTCCAATCTCGGGGCTGTCGAGCTTACCGTGGCGCTTCACTATGTCTTTGATATGCCAAAAGACAAGGTCATTTGGGACGTTGGTCATCAAACTTATGCGCATAAATTCATTACAAATAGAGGCGAGCTTATGTCCTCGCTGCGCACCGACGGCGGTGCTTCCGGCTTTCCGTCAAGCAAGGAAAGCGAATTTGATACATTCATAACAGGTCATAGCGGCACGTCGCTGTCTATGGCCCTTGGTCTAAGCCGTGCACGAGATATAAATGGTAGCGACGAAAAAGTGGTTGCGGTAGTGGGCGACGGTGCGTTTACGAGTGGAGAAATTTACGAGGCGCTCAACGATCTCGGTGACAGACCGACACCGCTCATTATAGTTTTAAACGACAACAAAATGTCCATAAGTCGCAACGTCGGCGCAATGAGCAAGTATTTTAATAAGCTCAGGGTCAATAAAAATTTTGTGGACCTAAAAAGCGATTTTAAGACAGATCTAAACGGCTTGCCGTTTGTAGGCAAGCCACTTGTAAGAGCGCTAACCGGCGTAAAAAATAAGGTAAAGGGCAGCGTAATAGGCAATAAATTTTTCGAGCGATTTGGGCTTAAATACTATGGCCCTTACGACGGCCATAATATTTCGGATATGATTAATGCGCTGTCACTTGCGGCGACGTCAAGTAAGCCTGTAATAATACACTTTTTGACTCAAAAGGGCAAAGGCTTAGTGGATGCCGAGCTTCATCCCGACGCTTATCACGGAATTTCGCCGATAGGGGAAACAAAGCAAAAATCAATGTCCGCAGTTGCGGGACAAACGCTTATTGAACTTGCGGAAAAAGAAAATATAGCGGTCGTGACCGCGGCAATGAGTGATGGACTGTGCTTTAATAATTTTGCAGAGAAGTTCCCTGATCGTTTTTTTGATGTGGCGATAGCCGAGCAGCACGCCGTGTCCTTTTGCGCCGGATTGGCAAAGTCGGGAGTTAAGCCGTTCTTCGGAGTATATTCTACATTTTTGCAACGCGGATTTGACCAAGTGTTGCACGATGTTTGCCTTAACAATTTGCCTGTTACTTTCTTGATCGACCGTGCTGGAGCGGTGGGTGCGGACGGCGTCACTCATCAAGGAATTTTTGACCTCAGCTACTTGTCGCTTATCCCAAATCTTGTAATAGCGTCGCCCAAAGACGGGCGCGAACTCAAAGCGCTTATGGAGTTTTCTCTTGGCGTAAATAGGCCTATGGCAATAAGGTACGCTAAATCATACGAAGCAGATTTTGAAGTTCAAGATAATATAGAGCTTGGCAAGTGGGAAGTTTTGATTAATTCAAATTCGCCTATAACAATTCTTGCCGTGGGGCGAACCAACGAGATAGCGGCTAAAATCAAAAATGCCACGATAGTAAATGCCCGCTTTATAAAGCCTCTCGACACCCAATACTTAGACACTTTAAGCGGGACTGTTATAACGCTTGAGGACAATATTTTGCATGGCGGATTCGGACAGGCGGTCAAAGACTATCTATATGGCAAATGCAAGGTTATTAATATCGGACACAAAAACGAATTTTGCGACATTCGTAGCATACAAAAAACATACTTTAGTTCGGGCTTAACGGTAGATAACATTCAAAAAATTGTAGACAGCGAGCTAAGTTCACTTGAAAAACACGCAAAATTGTAGTATAATTTTGTCGGAAGGTGCAAAATGGCGATAGGGATTTTTACGAATTTATATAAAGACAACGACTTGTCTGTAACCAATGCAGTCATAAACCTCTTAGAGGAACATAATGTAGATTTTTACATTGCTAAGAGGCTAACTAAATATTACCCTAATTACAAAGTGTACGACGAAAAAATATTCCCTAAGCTCGATATGCTTTTGACAGTAGGCGGCGACGGCACCATTCTTACCGTCGCCAGAGAGTGTATGGAGAGTGGCGTTCCAATCTTAGGCGTCAACAAAGGTACGGTCGGGTTTATGGCTGAGATTGAGCTAAGCAGCTTAGCCGAGATAATTAATGTTATCAAAAACGGCGAGTATAAACTTGACACTCGCTCGTTGCTGTGTACCGAACATGAAGGCAAAGTGTACTTTGCTCTCAACGAGTCGATAATATACCGTCGTGATACCAAGATGCTCACCGTCGACGTGAGGATAGAAAATCAACTTGTCGATAAATATGCGTGCGACGGATTTATTGTTTGCACCCCGACCGGCTCGACGGCATACTCGCTGTCTGCGGGCGGCCCGATAATGAGCCCATCGGCAAAGGCAATGTGTCTTACGCCCATAAACTCACACTCGCTTCACACCCGTCCGGTGGTAATAGGCGGCGACGAAGAGGTTGAGATTTCGGTAAGCAAGGCGTATGAGGCCCCCGTGCTTATAATCGACGGAGTAGAAGTGGGCAAAATCAAAATAGGCGAAACTTTGCGCTTTTACAAGTCGGACAAGACGCTGAGCTTTGTTCGCTTAAAGGACAGCAACTTTTATAGTAAACTTTTGTCCAAACTTAACATCTGGGGACTTACCGAAAATTAAAGGAGCTAATAATGGAACGAAACGAAAGACAAATAAAAATTCTCGAGCTCATATCGACCAAGAATATCGAAACTCAGGACGAGCTTGCATATGAACTCAAAAAGCTCAACTATAATGTTACACAGGCGACCATTTCGCGTGATATAAAGGAACTCGGACTTGTCAAAACGCGCTATATAGCTGCCGGAGTCGATTCGGTAAACGAACGAATAAAGAGGATATTCAAACTTGCGGTTCTGTCCGTCAACGTCGCTTGTAATATAGTTGTCATTAAAACTTTGCCCGGCTGCGCAAATGCAACGGGCGATATGCTCGATAAAATGCGTGACAGCGAGGTTCTCGGCTGCGTCGCAGGCGAGGACACGGTTATGGCGGTTTGCTTGGACGAGACCGCTGCGAAGAGTACTGCGGATAAACTTTACGAGATGATCGGGTAGTCTATGTTAAGAAGCATTGTTATAAAAAATTTGGCTCTTGTAGGCAGCGCCGAGCTCGAGTTTGGCGCCGGGCTTAACGTACTAAGCGGCGAGACCGGAGCAGGTAAGTCTATCATTGTCGACGCCATAATGCTGTTGCTCGGCGGCAAGTACGACAAGTCGCTGCTTAGATTCGGCGAGTCGTTGGGATTTGTCGAGGGCGTATTTGATGTGACGCAATCGGCTCGAGATGTTCTTGCTGAAATGGGGCATGAGACCGAGGACGAGGTTATTGTAACTCGTCGTTTTTTTGATACAGGAAAAAACGAGACCAGGGTAAATGGGCGAGTGGTTACGGCGTCAATGGTCAAGCAACTCACCGAAAGACTTGTGGATATTTATGGGCAGCACGAGTATATATCGGTGGCAAAAATTACCGAACAAGGCAGACTTTTCGATTATTATGTCAGACATAATATAGAGAATATGCTTGACATACTTAGCGAAAAGGTGTCTCAGCTTAATAAAATTAACGAAAAACTTAGCTCTATTGGCACAAACGACGATAGAGAAAGGCTTATAGATATTCTCAAATATCAAATTGACGAAATAGAAAATGCCAAAGTTCAGCCAAATGAGGAAGAAGAGCTTACGGCTAAACGCAAGGTAATAGCTTCGGCGGAAAAGATAAATAGCGCCTTAGCCTCGGCACTTAACGTACTTACAGAGGACGAGGTTTGCGCTGTCGGACTTATCGACGAGGCACAGTCTGCATTAAATTCTATTAGCCATCTCGGCGGCGATTATGGAGAATTATTTAGCAGACTAAAAAGTGCTGCCGAAGAAGTTAGCGATATTGCCGAAAGTATAAGAGATGAGCTCGATAAGGACTTTGATATCGCCGACCTCGACAAGATTGAGGATAGGTTGGACGTACTTAAAAACATACGCAAAAAGTATGGCGACTACGAGCGCATGACAGAGTTTTACAACGCATCCAACGAGCGACTTTATAACCTTATCAATAGCGATAAACTGTTCGCTAAACTTAATGAGGAAAAGGAGGCGCTCCTTGACGAGATTTACGAGCTGTCGAAGAGTCTTAGCGAAACGCGCAAAAAACTTGCCAAGAATTTTGAAACTGAAATCGAAAAGCACCTCGGGGAATTAGGGATGGGCTCGGTAAAGTTTGAAATCCGCTTTGCGCCATTCCCGCAGCGAGAAGAGTGTGAGAGCTTTGTTTCGCCAAAGGGTATGGACAAAATGGAGTTTTATTTTAGTCCCAACCGCGGTCAGCCTCTCCAGCCTATGACAAAGATAATCTCGGGCGGTGAAATGTCGAGATTTATGCTCGCTTTAAAGGTGGTAAACGGCGAAAAGGACGAGATGCCGACAATGATCTTTGACGAGATAGACGTGGGCATAAGCGGCATAACGGGTAGAGCGGTGGCGCAAAAATTACAGCAAATAGCTAAGACGCACCAAGTTTTGTGCGTTACGCACCTTCCGCAAATCGCTGCTATGGCGTCCGAGCAGTTCTTTATCGAAAAGTCGGTCGTGGACGACCAGACATTTACTAATGTCACCAAGCTCGACCGTGACGGAATGATTAAGGAAATCGCCCGTCTTAGCGGCGGCTACGGCGTAAGCAATCAAGCAGAGGTAGCAGCCAGCGAACTCAAGAATTGGTGCGACGAATACAAAAACAGTTTGTAAAAGCCCCCTGTATACAAAATCTTAGAGTGATTCCACGTTTTGTAGACAAAATCGGAAGCTGTAAGCTTGCGAAATTTGTCTACCCGCGATAGAATAAAGGCATAAAAATTCACGGAGGAAAACTTTATGCCCAAACAAACAATAGGTGAATTTCTTGCCACTCAGCGCAAAGCTAAGGGATACACCCAGCAGCAAGTCGCCGATATGATAGGTGTGTCCAATCGCACACTCTCGTCCTGGGAGCAGGGTAGGTCTTACCCCGACATAATGATTCTGCCTGCACTTGCCGAGATTTTCGGCGTTACGGTGGACGAGATTTTGAGCGGTGAGCGCTTGGAAGTAGCTACCGTGCCTGCGGAGCTTACCGAAAAGTCTCAAAAGAAGATTTTTAAAAATGCACTTGCTAAATATTCGGTAAAATGCACAGCCTTGTCGGCAATAGGGATAGCCAGTCCGGTGTTATTTATCCTTTCTATTTTGCTGCTTTCCGTCTCTCCCGCGTGGCTTACCATACTCTTATGGATACTTGCCGCCATTGACATGATGGTGGTGGCTGTACTTTTTGCCGTGTTCGAAAAGTCTGCGCTTATTATAGATGAGGACAACACGCGCTATACGCTTGCCATAAAGCGCAGCACATACAGGGGAGTATTTTGTATTGCTATGGCGATATTGCCATGTATACTCATCTTTATGATATTTGCGCTCAATATTATTGGTAACATCTTTGCTACCGGCACGATATTATCGTTTGGGTTGCTTATACCGTTTATTATATTTATTGTTATACTTGCGCTGCTCAGGAACAGAGGCAAAGAGCTTTACACCGATAGCGAGCGCGAACTTATAAACAAAAACGATAAGTTTGCTTTAAAGTTAACGCTTATAAGCGTTGCGGTTATAATTGTTTTATCTATTTTAGCATCCGTTTTCGGCTTTGTAAACTTCCCTATAAGCGAAGATATAGTGTCGCTTAATAAGGATGGATTAAGTCAACTCCAAACTGTTCCACTCAATCAATATGAGGAGCATGATTATGAGGTAGAGAGTGAAGATGGCTTTTATTTTATAGACGTAGCGGCGGCACTAAATAAAGAACCTATTAATTTTGAAGAATTCGGCTTGCATGGACTATATCATATAGACGGTAATTTATATTTATACTTTAATCCATTTGGTTATTGGGAGGATGACTATCAATTTTCTCAGTGTGCCGAAGTATACTATGTATTTTATGTAGACGATGGCGAAAAGGCGGGTTATAAATTCGCTTGTGTATTTTCGGGGAGTGCTGTGTATCTTGACGGATACGATGCTTTTAGTAGTAAATATCCTAACGAAAGCGATGAAGATTACAGAACTGCCTTGCTTAATAACGAAGTGACATTCTGTTTTGACGGTGAATATTTTGCTCATATCGCCTATATGACCCATACGATATTCGGGGCTGTGACGCAAAACGGCTCAAGTGAATATCTTTTGCGCCAAGACGGCGAAAACTATACCTTAGTTTGGCAGTCGTCTGTTAGCTATGGGGGAGTTGCATCAGGAATGGCAATATTTGGCAGTATTGTCACCATAATAGTTTGCATTAGCGTTTACTTTGCTAAAAGGAAAAAGATAGTAATTACCCTTTAATTTTGTTTGATTTAAAAACCTCCTCGGCTATTGGGCGGGGAGGTTGTCTGTTCACTTGTTTTTTGTCATTTTCTTTGCGACAAAAAAGAGCGAAAGATACTCTTCGGAACGCTGATCAACGGCAATGGTTTCTTTTCTTTATTAATTTTTCTCACGAATAAAATTTATATGATTTATAAACACTATTTTTATGAGACTTAAGAGACTTGCCACTCGATATATTTTCTTGGTGCTGATAGTCTGTGCAGTTGCTTTAATGTGCATTACACCGGCGACTAACGCATCGGCGCTAAGCAAATCGGTATATCCGGGCGGGTTTCCTGTCGCTATGATACTTAGTATTGACGGAGCGGTTATCGACGAAGTCGGCTTTGTAAAGACGGCGGCTGGCAATGCGACTCTTAGCAACAAGCTCCGTCGCGGCGACACGATAACCGAGATTGATGGTAGCAAGGTATCTAACTGCGATGAGATAGTCGATATTATCGAAGGCGGTGAGGGTGCGGAAATAACATTGACCTTAATTCGCGGCGGCAAGGAAGTAAAAATAGCCGTCACACCGTATATCGAAAGCGACAGCGGGTTGTATAAGCTCGGAGTGTATATTCGTGATACGATTTCGGGTGTGGGTACAGTCACTTATATAAAGGAAAACGGCTTTTTTGGAGCGCTTGGCCACAAGATAGTCGACTCGGTTGCAGGCTGTGATATTCCCATAAGCGGCGGCGAAATATATGGCTGCGACATTATAGGGGTTACTAAGGGCAAGCGAAATGCGCCCGGAGAAATTCGCGCAACACTCAAAGGCGATGCTATCGGCGAAGTTTTTTCTAACACCGACTTTGGTGTCTTTGGCAGATTTTTTAACTATACTCCGACCGAAGATCCTGCTGAGCTTGGCACTAAGAATGAAGTTATGCCGGGCAAGGCGTATATACTTACATCGGTTGGTAACGGCACTAACGTTTATGAAGTGGATATTATACGAGCGCTGGGCCAAAGCGAAGCATCGCCTAAGGGCATATTGATAAGAATAACGGATAAGCGGCTATTGGACATTTCGGGCGGAATAGTGCAGGGTATGAGCGGCAGCCCATTGCTGCTCGGCGGCAAAATCGTAGGCGCGGTAACACACGTACTGGTAAATGACCCTACAAAGGGTTATGCAATATATATCGATTGGATGCAATCGGCTTAAAGGAGGATAAAATGAAAAAGGTAAAAATAGTAACTTTATTTGCGTTGCTTGTAGCGGCACTTTTAGCGCTCGGCGCGTTATCTGCGCCCGTCTATGCCGAGACGTATAGCGCAAGGGCGGCACTCTTGATGGATTACGATACAGGCGAGGTGCTGTTTAGACAAAACGCCGATACAAGGCTGCAAATCGCAAGTATGGTAAAGATAATGACGCTCAATATAATTTTCGACGAGATCGAAAATGGCAATTTGAGCGAGGAGACCGAAATTTCGGTAAGCGAAAATGCGTCGAGTATGGGTGGCTCGCAAGCGTTTTTGGATGCAGGCTGCTCGTACAAGGCCGGCGAACTTATAAAAAGTATAGTGGTTGCATCCGCCAACGACTCGTGCGTCGCTATGGCTGAGCATATCGCGGGCAGCGTCAGTAACTTTGTAACTCGTATGAACGACAAGGCGGAAAAGCTCGGCATGACAAACACATGCTTTGTCAACTGCACCGGACTTCCTGCGCCCAATCAGTATTGCTGCGCAGATGACGTTGCCAAGATGTTCAGAGAGCTTGTCGGACACGAAAAATTCTTTGACTACTCTAAGGTATGGATGTTCGACTTTGTTCATCCGAGCGGCAGAGTGACCGAGCTTAGCAACACCAATAAACTTATAAGGTTTTACGAAGGTTGCGACGGCGGCAAAACAGGCTTTACCTCCGAGGCGCTATCCTGCCTTGCAGCAACGGCTAAGAGGGGAAACACAAGACTTATTTCGGTGGTGGTGGGTGCGCCCGACTCCAAGACGAGAAACTCTCAAGTTTCTGCCTTACTCAACGACGGATTTGCCAATTACGAAACAAAGCAGTACGTCTTTAAGGAAAACAGCTGCGGCTATGCCGAAGTTCGTAATGGCAAGGAAAAGACCGTAGAGTGCGCTCCGTCCGAAGATTATTTCCTGCTTACACGCAAAGGTGAGAAAAAAGATGTGCGTTGTGATTTCGACATATTCAGCGTGCCTGCGCCGGTCAAAAAGGGTGATATCGTAGGCAAAGCCTCGATTTATGTCGGAGATGAGCTTGTAAAAGAAATAAATATTCTGGCTATGTCAGACATAAACTGTCGCGACTTTAAAGATATCTTGGATGACATGATTCAAAAATGGTAAATATATAGGCTAATTAAAAATGCGTTCTATATTAATGGAGCGCATTTTTTTATTTGACTTTAGTGGCGCAAAAATGGTATAATTTCAATTGCAAAGTCGCATAGTGCCTTAAACCCTAACGGGATTTTGCCGTCCGCATGACGGGCAATTGCATTGTCGGCTACGCAAAATATTCTTGCAAGCAAATATTTTTGCTTATGGTATAACTTATTCTATGTTAGGAATTTTATTTGACGACAGCCTTAGCTTTTTTGAGCGAATTATAATATTCGTTGTTTTGGCTGTTGCATTATTGTTCTCGATAATTTTGCACGAGGTAGCGCACGGCGTAGTCGCGCATTGGAATGGGGACGATACGGCAAAGGTAAACGGCAGATTGTCGCTCAATCCGGCAAAACACTTTGACCCGTTGGGAGCTATAATGATTTTGTTTGTGGGCTTTGGCTATGCGCGTCCTGTGCCTGTCAATCCGTACAACTTCCGCCACTATCGCAAGGGCTGTATCTTGGTTTCGATAGCAGGTGTAACAACCAATATTATCATAGCGTTTCTTTCGTCGGGTCTTGCCGTGCTAATGAGCGGCTTGTATGCAAAGACGAATGGGGCAATAGGACTCTTTTTGCTATTAATGTTCTTTAGCTATCTTAGCTGGTTTAACATCGTCCTGTGCTTTTTCAATATTCTGCCGTTTTTCCCGCTTGACGGGTTCAATTTGATAAAGGCGTTGTGCAAGAGGGAGAACAAATTTATCCGCTTTATGCGCAGCTACGGACAGTACATTTTAATTGCACTCATCTTGGTGGAGCTTATGGTGGATAGATTGGGTGCGCCCTCGTACTTCAGCCCGCTTGATTTGTACTTCGACTATACGGCAGGCTTTGTAGATATGGGCTTTACTAAGTTCTGGCATCTCATATTCGGAGGTATATAATATGTCCGATTACGAAAAGCTTTTTGCCGAAGAGGGGTTTGAGGAAGGGGATGGATTCAGATTCCACTTGAGCGACTTTGAAGGTCCGCTCGACACGCTTCTGTTTTTAATAAGAAAGTCCAAAATGAATATAGAGGATGTCAAGATTTCGGAGATTACCGAGCAATATCTCGAATTTATGAAGGAGATTGACACGGTCGACCTTGACAGAGCGTCCGAATTTATAACGATGGCGGCGCTGCTGCTCGAAATCAAATCCAAGTCGCTTCTGCCTAAACCCGCCGAGCCCGAGCCGAGTGCCGAGGATGATGAAAAGGCTCTTAAACAGCAGCTCGTCCTGTACAGTATGTACAAAGAGGCGGCGGAGAAGATGAAGCAGACTGAGACCGAAGATATCTTCTATCGCGGACCAGACCCATCGGTGGGCATGCCGAGGTTGCAGCTTAAGGACATGAATAGGAATGGTCTTATGGAAGCGCTCAAAAAGATGTTTGTCAAGCTCGAGGAGCGAGCGGCGCTTCAAAAGGAACGTCACATAGTTATGGACAGATTCACCGTCGCCGAGATGGTGGACATAATAAAAGACAAGCTCGAGGTAAAAAACGAATTTTCGTTTTTCGGGCTGTTCGAGGATGACTACACCAAGAGCGAAGTCATCACAACATTTCAGGCGCTATTAGAGCTGATTAAGACGCAGGTCGTAGTGGCTTCGCAAGGCGCGCTGTTTGACGATATAATAATACATAAGGCGGTTTAGTCATGGAAATAGAAATGCTCGATAATGCTTTGGAGGCTCTGCTTTTCGTGTCGGGGGATGGGCTAAAAGTGTCCGATGTAGCCGAAATGCTCGAGCTGCAAAAATCCGAAGTCAATGCAGCCATAAAGCGCTTAAAGGAAAAATATTCGGGTAAGTGCGGCATACATCTTATAAGCTATAACGGCAAGATACAGCTTGCGTCCAATCCCGAATATTCCGAGGTGGTTTCGCAAATTCTCAATCCCATAAAGGAAAAGGCACTTTCTGCCGCCACGCTTGAAACTGTGGCTATTATAGCGTACAAGCAGCCTATAACAAGGCTCGAACTCGAAAGTATTCGTGGCGTAAACTGTGACTATGTGGTCCAAACACTCTTAAAGCACAACCTTATAGAGGTGGTAGGGCGCAAGGATGTAATAGGTAAGCCGCTATTGTTTGGTACTACCGACGAGTTCCTTAAGCGCTTCCAGATAGAGACGATAAAAGATTTGCCAGATTACGAGCAACTGCTCGAGAATATAAGGGTTATTTCTGCCGAGACCGAGGATGAGCAAAAAGGACTTTATCACGACTTCGAGCTTCCGACGGAAGAGGAGATTCCAGAGTTTTTGCAAGGCGAGGAAATAAGTAAAATAGAATGAAAGTTGCAATCAGTTCAGAGTCCTCCTGCGATTTGCCGCAGGAGCTAATAGATAGGTATAATGTCAAAATAATACCATATCATATCCAAGTCGGAGATATGGTTTTTGAGGACGGCGCAATTTCGACAGCCGAATTGTTTGAGCGTGCAGATGCGCTTAATACTCTGCCTAAAACTTCGGCAATCAACGAGGTCGAGTTTGAAGAGCATTTTTCTAAGCTCAAAGAGGAGTATGACTCGGTAGTACATATCTCGCTTTCGAGCGAAATAACTTCGGCAACAAAGAATGCAGAAAGTGTGGCTAAGCGCTTGGGTGATGTCTATGTAGTAGACAGTCGCACGTTGTCGTCGGGCATCGGACTTTTGGTTATATACGCATGCCAGCTTGCCGAAAAAGGGCTGGATGCAAAGGACATTGCCGAAAAGGTAAGGGCGCGAACGCCGTATGTTCAATGCAGCTCGGTTATAGAACGTCTGGATTATCTTTATAAAGGCGGTAGGTGTAACAGCCTGCAATTACTCGGCGCTAACTTGCTTAAGCTTCGCCCGCGCATAGTCATAAGGGACGGTGTTATAGGCAACGATAAAAAATATCGCGGGAACATTGTTCGTGTGCAAGAAAAATACTGCAAGGAAATTTTGGAGGATTTCCCTAATCCCGACCTTAGCTGTGTTATTATTGTGTATACGACAGCTACACCGGAAATGATTGCCGCATCGAGAAAGGCGTGCGTAGAGGCGGGGTTTAAAAACATTTACGAGGCGGTTGCAGGCGGAACCGTAGCAAGTCATTGCGGCGCGCACACCCTCGGAATAATGTACTTAAACGACGGAAATATTATACGAGATTAGATAAATTCAAGGTCTTTGGCTTTAAATTTACTTATTATGTGTGACAGAATATGTACTAAGAATATCTTGGCGCATTAAAAAAGGATAAATATTATGGATTACAAAGAACTTTCCCTTATTAAACATCAGGAGTGGCATGGTAAAATCGAAGTGATTTCCCGTGCGCCGCTCAGCACAAAAGATGACCTTTCGACTGCTTATACGCCAGGCGTAGCGCAGCCGTGCTTGGAGATTGCCGCTTCTCCTGAAAAGGCATATACATACACGCGCAAGGGCAACCTTGTGGCGGTAATTTCGGACGGTAGCGCCGTACTCGGACTTGGTAACATAGGCGGACTAGCTGGCATGCCTGTTATGGAAGGCAAGAGCATTCTCTTTAAGCGCTTTGGCGGAGTGGACGCATTTCCAATCTGCCTCGACACGCAGGACACCGACGAGATCATCAAGACGATCGTCAACATTGCACCGTGCTTTGGCGGTATAAACCTCGAGGATATTTCGGCTCCGCGCTGTTTTGAGATAGAGCGCGCACTTATCGAAAAGCTCGACATTCCCGTATTCCACGACGATCAACACGGTACCGCAATAGTTGTGCTCGCAGCTATAATCAACTCGCTCAAACTCGCAGGCAAAAAGCTTGAGGACATCACCGTGTGCATTTCAGGCGCAGGCGCGGCAGGTAGCGCAATTTGCAGACTGCTTTTAAGCGTTGGTGTAAAGGACATTTTGATGACAGGCAGCAAGGGCATTATCTATAAAGGTATGGAAGGCCTTGACAGCAACAAAAAGGAGCTCAGCGAGCTCACCAATAAGCGCGGCATAAGAGGCGGACTTAAAGAGGCTATGGTAGGCGCCGACGTATTTATCGGCGTGTCCAAGGGCGGACTTGTCACCGGCGAGATGATAGAGAGTATGGCAAAAAACAGTATAGTATTCGCCATGGCTAATCCCGTCCCCGAAATCTTCCCAGACGAAGCAAAAAAACACGGCGCACTTGTAGTAGGCACAGGGCGCAGTGACTATCCCAATCAGGTAAATAATGTGCTCGCATTCCCGGGCATCTTCCGTGGTGCACTTGACGTAAGGGCAAGACGCATCACCGAAAAGATGAAGATAAGTGCCGCTTATGCGCTTGCAGGTCTTGTGTCAAGCAGCGAGCTTAACCCCGATTATGTACTGCCCGGCGCATTCGACGAGCGTGTTGCTCCGGCTATCGCTCAAAGCGTAAGGTCTTGCAAAGAGTAATTACTGCGCATAGTATCTAACAAGCATACCAAGAATTTCATTAGACGCAAAACCCTCAATAGCGCCGAGACCGGCTGAGGGTTTTTTGTTATTTCCTGTATTTGCCATCTTCAAAATACTCATAAGCTGGTCATTCTTTTTGTCCTTAGGCATGAGTGCCTCAATAGCTTTACTTTTGTCGCCCGACTTAATGGCGGTCAAAATTTTGAGCATGTCGGCGTTATTATCGCCCTTTAGCAGCAGAGGTAAGAATGCGTCAATATTCATTATAATTCTCCCGTCTTTTATTGCACTATTAATTATATGCGCGCATAAAAAATATAGTAACTTAAATTTAAGGAGGGAGTATGAAACAGCTAAAAAATTTCTCTTGTGAGCAAAAAAACGACATTAAAGACGAAGAATTATTGGACGGAGTGATAGGTAAGTACAAGGATAAGGACGAGGACGAACTTGTAGACGAACTTATGAAGGCGGCTCGCCGAGCAAAAGAGGACGGCTCTTTTAGTGAGCAGTCGCTCGAGGAGTTTGTTAATCTCGTTTCCCCGCACCTCAGCGAAGAGCAAAAGAATAAACTCAGCAACCTTATATCGGTAATCAAGCTGGAGGAGTAATTTGGTGCAAGGAAGATTAGAAGTATAAAACAAAAGGGTCGAAATAACTCGGCCCTTTGCTTATGTAAATTTATATTTCAAAAGTTTTTAGTCCGCCTTTTACCACTTTGCAGGTTAGATCTGTGTTTTCGTAAATTTCGCCGTCGAGCTGGACAGGTCTGCCGCCTTGCGGGTGAATTGTCACTTCCTCGCATTGTATACATTTGGTAATAGGCAAGCCTAAATGTTTGCCTCTTAGGAATTTGAGTAATATCGGTAAGATGCTGCCTTTAGGCATTTGTATAATTATAAGTTCAAGCAGTCCGTCGTCGACAATCGAACGTGGCGACAGTCTTAAGCCGCCGCCGAACTGTGTCCCGTTACAGATACCAACAATAATTGCTTTATAGCTTGTCTTTTCTTCGCCCGGTAGGGTGACATCAATGTCATACGGCTCAAAGTGCCTTACGCAATACAATAAGCTTTTTAGGTATGTAATCTTGCTCGGCCTTCCTGCCACGCGTTTAAGCACGTCAGTGTCGAGTCCTGTGCCGGCAATATTGAGGCAGCGCTTGTCGCCAATTTGAATATAGTCTAAGTTTTTAGTTTTGCCACGCTCTATTATATTCAGCGCCTGTATCGGGTCGAGCGGAATGCCCATACTGCGAGCAAAGTCGTTACCTCTGCCGCTCGGAATAAATCCAAGCGAGGTATGCTCAAAAGACGGTATGCCGTTCAGCACCTCGTGAAACGTGCCGTCACCGCCAACCGCAATAATAGTTTGAGCGCCGCGCTCGGATAGCTCTTTGGCGATCTTTATGGCGTGACCGGGGTAGTTGGTGATATTAATAGTGTTTTCGATATTGTTCTTATTGCAATAAGCGATAATTCTATTGAGGTTTTTACTTCCAAGTCCGTTGCCGCTGCGGATATTGACAATAAAGTTCAGCATATTCGCTCCTGAATTTAAGGTTATGTATATATTAACATAAAAATTCAAAAAATATCAAATAATTGTTGCGAGAAAATTGTATTTAATGATATACTTTTTTTATGGAAGAAATACTGAATAGTAAAAAGATTGAAATTCCACCTCTTTTAATGCAAATTGCATCCGAGGCGGCATGTCCTATATATATAGTGGGCGGATACATTCGCAACAGCTTGCTTGGTCTACCTAAGAGCGATATAGATATTTGCGGACAGCTTTTGCCCGATGAGCTTAATGTTTCGGCAAAGGTTATTCCCGTCAATCGTCGGCTTGGTACGGCGCTCATTACAGACGGAGTCGAGAGCTACGAATACACCCCGTTTAGGTGTGAAAGCTATGGTGACGGAGGCGAGCATACTCCGCAAAACGTGACCTTTGGTGCGACCATAGAGGAGGATGCGCGAAGGAGAGATTTTACCGCGGGCTCGGTGTATTACAATGTGCTTAGCGGCGAATTTATAGACCCATATGGTGGTTTGGACGATATTTATAATCGTGTGCTCAGATCTGCCGACCCGGATTTTACTTTGAGTGACGATGGGCTTAGGCTTATGCGCCTTGCTCGTATTGCGGCAGAGACAGGCTTTACAATAGGCAAGGAAACATTTGAGGCGGCAATAAGGTGTAGGGATAGGCTCAAAGATATTTCGCCCGAGCGCAAAAGGCAAGAGCTTGATAAAATTCTTACTGCCGATTTAAAGTACGGCATTAAAGATGCGCACTATCGCGGTGTGGAGCTATTGAAAGAACTCAAACTTTGGGAGTTTATAATCAAGGAAGTTGACGATATGGACGGAATGGCACAAAATCCGCTGTATCATAAGTATGACTGCCTGGAGCATAGTCTTATGGCGGTTAGGTTCGCACCACCCGACGTTAGGCTTGCCGCACTATTGCACGATATAGGCAAGCCCGTATGCTTTAAGCGGGATGGTAACACGTATGCGCATCCGGTAGTAGGTGCCGACATGGTAAAAAACATTCTCGGACAGAACGGTTTAAAATATCCAAACAGCGTACTCAATCGCGTATCCGAGCTTGTAAAGTTGCATATGTACGACATGGGTGGCAAAACGCGTGAAAATAAGCTCAAGGTTTTTATTGCCGAGCATTTCGATTTGATACCCGACCTTGTTAGCCTTATAGAGGCGGACGGGTGGGCGACGGGTACTCGAGAGGTTATTTCGCCACACAGGTTTACGATTGTTTATAATAAACTGATTGAGAGCGGTGCGCCGATAAAAATATCCGACCTTTGCATAAGCGGTGATGACGTCGCGGCGGCGGGGTTTAGAGGCAAGCAGATCGCCACTCAGCTTTACGAGCTTTGGCACGATTGTGTCATAGATCCGTCCCTGAATATGCCTGACAAACTTAAGGAAAAAATTGTAAGGCGCAAAAAGAAATTAAAAGAATAAGCGTTTAGACATAAGCACATCATAAACGTATGGGCTTAAAGTATAAAATATCGTTTCTGACAATACTTATGATTTTTGCCGTTTCGTCGCTTGGCGTTATGAAGGTCAACGCACAATCGACAGCTTACATAGAACTATATTACGGAAACGAAATATTTGTATATAGGGACGAGTATATCGAGCCGTCCAACCACCTTGTCGCCGAAGAGATCTTCGAGCGCAGGATAAACGCACCGCTTGAGAGTAAGCTTGAGCTTATTCGGCGCAAACTGCGTAACGGCGCCGACTACAAGAGTGCAATGCTGACATGCTTCCCATTGCTGCAAAACACGGTAGATGGGGTGATAAAAACACTCAATCGCGAGCCTCAGGACAGCGAGATTCGCTTTGATCCGTCAGTAAAACCTATGTTCACAATATCGCGAGAGAGGGCAGGCGTAAAGGTTCTGGAGGATAGGCTGTATATGGACATTTATTTTGCGCTAATAATGTCGCCGTCCATCAAAATCAAAGTGCCGATTGAAAAACCGACCGCTCAAATTACCGTACGCGACAACATAGTGCTGACAAATCTGCGAGCAAAATACTCGACAGATTTTTCTTCAAGCACAGATGAGCGCAAACACAATATTTCGCTTGCATTATCCAAGATAAACGGGGCTATCATAGGCGGTGGTGAGACGCTGAGTTTTAACGATACGGTTGGTAGACGCACCGCGCAAAACGGCTTTTTGGAGGCGAAGATTATCAAGGGCGGCAAGTATGTTCCCGGAATCGGTGGGGGCGTATGTCAAGTTTCGACTACGCTATACAATGCCGCGCTGCTTAGCGACCTGCAAATTGTCGATGTTAACCGTCATTCGCTGCAAAGTAGTTATGAGCTGCCCAGCTTTGACGCAATGGTAAATTCTGGCTCGAGCGATCTCAAAATCTGCAATGCGGGTGAGCGCCCTGTGTTCATAAAAGCGTATTCGGATGGAGGTAGGGCGTATGTGGAAATTTACGGCTCCAAACTGCCATACACGATCAAGCGCAAAAGCGAAGTCACTTTTACTGGCGAAACTCCCGAATATGACGAGGTGGTGGATGAAAGCCTTCAATATTTTGAGGTAGGTACGGAGTCGGGTACGCGCAAGGCGGTGTCGTATTCGCACCCCGAGGTGCATAGCAACGGCTATCTGCTGTACTATGACAATTACGGCAAACTTTTGGAAACAAAACTCATTAGGACGGACAAATATAATTCTGTCAAAGGACTTATCGCCATTGCTCCTTGATATGTGTTAAACTCCTACTAATGTCAGACATAATAAGCGATTTTGGCATTTTGGCTTGATTTAATAGACACGGATTTTTATTTGTGCTAAAATATCGTCGGAGGGTATAATGAAAAAGCTGTTTTCTTTATTTGCCACATTTTTTAAGATAGGGTTATTCACCTTTGGCGGTGGATATGCAATGCTTTCGCTTATTCAGTCCGAGACGGTAACTAAAAAAGGCTGGTTGAGTGGTGACGAATTGCTTAATATTATAGCAATTTCCGAGTCAACTCCGGGGCCGATTTCGATAAATTGCGCCACATACATAGGTTATAAACGAGCGGGATTTTTTGGGTCGCTTTTTGCCACACTCGGAGTGGTTATGCCGTCGTTTATAATCATATTTATAATATCTTTTTTCATAGAAGAGTTTTTAAAGATACAGCTTGTATTTAATGCGTTCAAGGGCATACAGGCGGCGGTAGCTGTTCTTATTATACGCGCGGGATTTAAAATGAGTAAGAATGTCAAAAAGGATGTAATGTCGATTGGTATTCTTGCAGTAGCGCTGATTATAACTGTCACACTAAATTTTGTGACGTTTAATTTGTCGAGCATATATCTTATAATAGCAGGCGGCGTGGCAGGATTTATATACTACGGGCTTATCAAAAAGGGAATTAAGCAGCCTGATAAAGCGGCAGACAAGACGGAAGATATTATTTCCGTCTCCAATGCTGTTGAAGAAACTACTTTTGAAAACGCGCCGCAGGTACCCGAAAACGACCAAAAGGAGGATGACAAATGATTTACCTCGAACTGTTTTGGACGTTTTTTAAGATAGGCCTATTTACCTTTGGCGGAGGCTACGGAATGATTCCGCTTATTCAGCAGGAGGTTGGCGCCAAAAACTGGATAACATCGGATATGGTGTCTAACTTTATAGGAATCAGCGAAACTACGCCCGGGCCTATTGCCATCAATATGGCGACATTTGTAGGCAGCACGGTAGGCAATGGGGCGGGTAGCGCGTTTTTAGGAGCGCTCGCTGCTACACTCGGAGTCGTACTTCCGTCGTTTATCATAATCATTATAATAGCGGCGCTACTTAAAAACTTTATGGAAAACAAGGTGGTTGCCAAAGTCATAATGGGAATTAAGCCTGTTGTGGTGGGACTTATTTTGGCTACGGGCATTTTACTTATTTATCAAAACCTTGCAAAAGAAGAGTTTGATGTTATTTCGCTTATCCTTATGATAATAATAGGGGCGGCTGCATTTACTTATAAGAAAATAACGAAAAAAGATTTGTCACCGATTATAATGATTCTTGTGTCGGCAGGGCTTGGAATGCTCGCATATTCTATATTCTGATTCAAAGAAGCAAATTTGCTTTTCTTGCGTGGAGTGTAAATTGTGACGGCAAATTAGGTGTTTGACTCGCAGGTGTGGAATGGCGTACATCGTGCACGTGACTGTGGGTTCCTGGGTTATAGCACCTAATTTTTTTTTATTTTGTATTAAATTCTGGATATCGCACGCATCATTGGAATTGATGTTAATATAATTGTGAAAACCACGCAATCTATTGGGGTTAGCCGTGGTTTTATTGCTATATATAAGTGTGTCTTGCATTGAAAATATTTGATAGTTGGCGACTAAAAGCTAATAAATAAATAGTTTGATGAAAAATAAGATAAAAAATAATTGAAAAAAAGCAACAATTCGAATGTAAATAAGTTGACAAAAAATTATATGTGTGGTATGATATTTGTGGTAGTTATATTGTAAAGTGATATTCATATTGTATTGTAAAGTGATATTCATATTGTAAAGTGATATTTATCTTGTAGGCTCTGCCATACAAATAGGTATTACTTTACATATAATTTATTAATATATTGAGTCGTGCAAACGGCGAAAGGAGAAGAGAAATGGACAGTAAGAAGCTTTTTGATAAGTATTATTCTCGCTTAGCTCGTGAAGGTATGCTTAAGGCTTTACTTTGCGGAATCGTAATAGGCTTTGCCGTAGATTTCGTAATAGCTCTTGTCACTTGGTTTATACCAGGACTTGATATTGGCTATGCGATAGCGCTTGTAGCAGGATTAGTAGTGGGTGTGATAGCTGCAATAATTTTCTACCACAAAGCATTTAAGCCGACTACTAAAAAGATAGCAAGACGTATTGACAGCCTCGGACTTGAGGAACGTCTTATCACGATGACCGAGCTCGAGAACGACGAATCGTACATAGCAATGCGTCAACGTGAAGATGCTCAGGCAAAACTAAATGAGGTCAACAGTAAATCGATCAGATTCGTAATCGCAAAATCTTTGATCATTGCCGCTGTTGTTGTAGGAGTTGTTGGTTTGTCCATGACTACCGTTAATGCATTGGCAGGCGCGGGATTGATGCCTAACCCTAATCAAATAGGTAATCCCGATTGGGATGAGCCACCTACGGCGATGGTATCTTATATAGTAGATAACGATGACGCGGGTTGGATAGACGGAGAGGCCGATCAGGTAGTTTATATTGGCGACAATGCTGCATCTGTTTTGGCAGTGGCTAACGAAGGTTATGTCTTTGTAGAATGGAAGGAAGATAAGTATACTTCGCCTGAAAGAAATGATTATAACATTACAGGAGATGTAACGTATACTGCGGTATTTGAAGAACTTGAGTACGGAGGAAGCAGCGATAGTACTCCGGACAATCCCGAAGACTTAGAGCCCTCAGACCAGCCACCGGAACAAAAAGAGGGGGATGCGCCACAGACTAATATGGGTTCAGATAACGTTCCTGATGATGGTAACCGTCAGGAGCAAAGAGATCCAAAATTCTCATCGTCCAATCAGATTAAGACAGGCGAAATCCCTTACCAAGATGACTTCGATATCGATTACCAAGCTGCAATGGATAGGCTTTTAAATGATAGTAATTTGACTGATAAGGAAAGAGCTATGCTTGAGTTGTACTTTGAGCAGTTAAGGGCAGGAGCTGGTACATTTGAATCTGATGGTGATCTCGATTTTTAAGATGATAGCTTAAGCTATTGCCTTTGGCTTTGGCCTAAGGCAATAGCAAAATATATTTATAAAGAAATTTAAAATTATAAATTTAAAAACT
>JAFLVB010000025.1 GCA_022508465.1 Clostridiales bacterium | reverse complement strand
TTGCCCACCTGCTGAAAAGCGGGTTCATTATGCCTCTCACGGCACAGGCGGGTTATTTTATTAAAATCAAGGTCGCTTCTTGTAGGAGCGGCTTTAATTATGTTTGCTTTGTTGACAAACAAAATTTGATTATATATAATATATAAGGTTATCAGTAGGAGGGGAAAGTGACTAAAACATTGCGCTATCTA
The DNA here is from genome assembly GCA_022508465.1 of Clostridiales bacterium. Classification (GTDB taxonomy): domain Bacteria; phylum Bacillota; class Clostridia; order Christensenellales; family Pumilibacteraceae; genus CAG-552. Next base: position 24,714 of record JAFLVB010000025.1, on the reverse strand, counting down.
AAGCCTTATCGCGGCACGGTCGCGGCGGGACTGGTGCTAAAATTCATAGGCGCGGTGGCGGAACTTTTTTTGCCTCTGCTTCTTGAGTACATAATAAACGACGTTGCAATCAACACAGAGCTAAGTAGCGAAACGAGAATAAGGCTTATAATTTATCTCGGTTTAATCATGCTTGGGTGCTCGCTTGTGGCGTTACTTGGCAATATCTTTGCAAATAGACTTACTGTCAAATCGTCGGGCAATATGACGCACGACCTTCGTTACGATCTTTTTTCTAAGACGAGCTACCTTAATAGCAAGCAGGTAGACGAATTTGGTGTGCCGTCGCTTATATCGAGGCTAACGAGCGATAGCTATTATGTCAATCAGATGGTGGCGAGGACTCTTCGCCTCGGCGTGCGTGCACCCATACTCATTTTGGGCGGAATAATTCTCGCATTTTGGCGCGATGCCGTTTTGGCGTGCGTGCTTCTTGCTTGTGTGCCGCTTGTCGGGCTGACAATATTCTTTATAACAAGGAAGAGTGTGCCGGTTTACTTTAAGGTACAGCATAAGCAAGACGATATGGTGCGCGATATGCAGGAAAACGTCACGGGCGTGCGAGTAATAAAGGCGCTAAACAAAAGCGAATACGAGACCGAGAAATTTGACGACCTCGTCAAAGAGCTTGCGGCAGAGGAGTTTCGCGCCAATAAAATAATGTCGATATCCAATCCGCTTGCAACGCTCATACTCAACCTCGGCTTGGTGGCGGTAATAGTGGTGGGAGCGGTGCGCGGAAACATGCCCGGCACGGTGCTCGCGTTTTTGCAATACTTTGTCATCATCCTCAACGCAATGATCGCGCTAAGCAAGATTTTTGTGGTCATTTCGCGCGGCTCGGCGTCGGCGGCGAGAATAGAAAAGGTCCTTGATACAGATGTCAGCGAGCTTATCGAAGATAAGCCGCTCGGTGACGAAAAATATAAAATCCAATTCAACAACGTGTCGTTCTCGTACAACGGAGTTAAGGAGAACCTCAAAAATATCAACTTTGCCATTAAGCCGGGGCAGATGCTTGGCATAATAGGCGCGACGGGCAGCGGCAAGTCGACAATTATCAATCTTATGATGCGCTTTTACGATGTAGGTGGTGGCGCGATATTTATTGACGGCAAAGATGTAAAAAGCTATTCCTCCAAGGAACTTAGAAGAAAATTCGGCGTTGCCTTCCAAAACGACTTTTTGATGGCTGCGTCCATTCGCGAAAATATCGATTATGGCAGAGGATTGACCGATGAGGAAATAAACGCGGCGATTGATGCGGCTCAGGCTCGCGAGTTCGTGGACAGCGTCGGGGGACTTAATTACAGCTTGGCGCAAAAGGCCAACAACATTTCGGGCGGGCAAAAGCAGCGCTTGCTTGTAGCCCGTGCGCTTGCGGGCAGCCCCGAAATTGTCGTGCTTGACGATAGCTCTTCTGCGCTTGACTACGGCACAGACGCGGCGCTACGCAAAGCGCTATCTAAAATTCAAGGTGCGACCTTTGTCATAGTGGCGCAGCGTATAAGCTCGATAAAAAACGCCGACCATATTCTCGTGCTTGACGACGGCGAGATAATAGGTCAAGGAACTCACGACGAGCTTAAAGTGTCATGCGCCGAATACGCTATGATTTATTCTACGCAGATGGGGGACGAAGATGGCAAGATATAATGTCAATGACACCCGCAGTATAAAAGGCCGCAAGGTAGACAAAAAGTTCGTCTTTGTCCATCTGCTTAGGTACTTAAAGCCGTTTTGGCCCATACTTTGCCTTGTGTTTCTCGCAAATATCGCGAGCACGATGCTCAGCCTTGTCGGACCAAAGCTGTGCGGACTTGCGATAGACTTAATAGATCCAAAAGGTGGAACCGATTTTACCAAAATCATATATTATGCTATCATTCTCATTGGAGTGTACGCGCTTTCAGCAATACTTGAATATCTTTCGGCGATAGGAATGTCGTATGTTTCGCGCGGGACTGTCAAAAGAATGCGCTCCGAAGTCTTTGCGCATTTGTCTAAACTACCTGTCAGCTTCTTTGATGGCCGTCAAGCGGGTGATATAATTTCGGTACTTAGCTACGATATCGACACGGTGGGCGAATCGCTCGCCAACGACGTGATGATCGTGCTTAAAAGCGGGGTGCTGATTGTCGGCTCGCTCATAATGATGCTTACGATTGCGCCCATGCTCGTGCTTGTCTTTGCGGTTACGGTTCCGTTGTCTATCGTAATGACGAGGTTCATTGTGGGCAAAGTGCAGCCGCTGTTCCGCAAAAGATCTGCAAAGTTGGGCGAGCTTAATGGCTTTGTCGAAGAAATAACGACGGGCCAAAAGACGACGAGGGCTTACGGCTGCGAGGAAAAGATAATATCTGATTTTGAGGTCAAAAATCGCGAGGCGGTGGACGCCTATGCAAAAGCCGAATATTATGGCACGATCTCCGGCCCGTCGGTGGGACTTATCAACAATATATCGCTAACTCTTGTCAGCGTATTTGGCGCATTGATGTTTATGCGCGGCACCATTTCGCCCGGACAGATTTCTTCATTTATATTATATTCGCGCAAATTCTCGGGACCTATCAACGAGATTGCCAACATTATGGGCGAATTTCAGTCGGCGATAGCTGCTGCCGAACGCGTTTTCCGTGTGCTCGAAGAAGATCCCGAGCCTGCCGATGCGGAACGGGCGGAGATACTCATGGATGTAAAGGGCGATGTGGAAATAGACCACCTTAACTTTGGATATGTGAAAGATAAAACGATAATTCACGACTTTTCGCTTTCGGTAGAGAGCGGGCAGGTCGTGGCGATTGTAGGTCATACGGGTGCAGGCAAGACGACGATAATCAATCTATTGATGCGTTTTTACGATCAGGACGGTGGAAGTATTTGTATAGACGGGCATGACACGCGCGGACTTACAAGAGCGTCGGTAAGGCGTGCGTTTACAATGGTGCTGCAAGATACCTGGCTGTTTGCGGGGTCTGTGTACGACAATATCGCGTACGGAAATCCGAGCGCCACCCGTGAGGATGTCGTTAGGGTTTGTAAAGCAGCAAAAATCCATTCGTTTATAGAGCGATTGCCGCAAGGTTACGACACAATATTGTCCGAAAACGCAGTCAATATTTCCAAAGGACAAAAGCAGCTACTTACCATTGCTCGTGCAATGCTTGTCGACTCTCCGATGCTTATTCTCGACGAGGCGACATCCAATGTTGACACGCGCACCGAGCAAATTATACAAGACGCAATGAAGGAGCTCATGAAGGGCAAGACTTGCTTTGTAATTGCTCATAGACTGTCGACGATAAAGGCGGCGGATAAAATCCTCGTTATGCGTGACGGCGACGTAGTAGAGCAGGGTACTCACGACACGCTTATTGCAAGCGGCGGCTACTATTCGGAGCTGTATTACTCACAATTTGAAACGGTATAAATAAATGACGACACGAAGGTAAGGCGGAGGGCTCCGCTATCGCTTCGTGCCGTTTGTCGCTAACGCTCCTCGGCTGAGGAGGGCGTCTTATTTGCCTACAATTTTCAAACTTTTATAGACACACATCTTATTTATGACAGACATAAACAAGCAATAACGTGCTGTGTGAGGTAAAAATCAAGCGTTATTGCGTCTTTCCTTTTTATTGAAAAAATACTCAATCTTTAGTGTGCCGAATAAAAAGCACCCGATGGTTATAAACAATGTACCGATAATACCGCAGATAGCAATGCGGAAGAATTGCATGATCGGCAAAATTTCGTATATCCACTTGACTAAAAAATAGGACGGAATTATAAGCACGGCTGTCTTTATAATCGTAAAAATAAAGTCAAGTTTAAACTTGGTTATTTTTCGCATGGCAATTATATTGAGTGCCGACGAAAGTGTAAAGCTTATTCCCATGCCGACTGCAAGCATTTCGATAGTAAACTTTTTGCCGAGAATAAAGATAAATGCAAACAAAGAAGCCGAGCCTATAATATAGTTTATCAGCGCTTTAAACTCAAGCTCGAGCGAGTTCATCATTGACGAAGTTATGTTTTCGACGGCAATAGGGACCATAAGCCAAGCCGAAAATGCGAGGAATTTTCCCGCGTCGGCGTTGTTGTAGACATATTCGCCGATAGGCCCGCCGATAGCGGCAAAGGTAGGGACAAAAATCCCGCCTATAACTATGGCGGTTGAAATGGCACGCTCGATCTGCATTTTTACGCTCGTGTCGTTTTTGGATGCAATCGCTCGAGAAAGAGTGGGGATCATAACAAACGCCATAGAGCCTACAAAGGTCAGCGGAATATACATAAGCGGCAGCGCCATGCCCACGCTGTAACCGTATGTATACATAGCCTCGTCGTTAGTCATACCAAGCCCCATAAGAATAAACGGCACGGCAATACTTGTGAGCGAAGCTATAATGCTGCTTGACGCGCGGGATAGAGTGACGGGCGTGCTGTTTTTTAGCAGCGGCTTTATTTCTCCTTTTGGGCGCATAAGTCTTCCGCCCGACTTAAAGTAAACGGCAGCGCAGGCGGCGGCGCTTATAAAGCACGCAATAGACATTGATAGTGCGGTCGAAAGAATTTTGTCAAATCCGAACACGAAAAGCAATATACAAGCGACAATTCGAGAGATCTGTTCGATAAGCTCGAGTACGCTTACGACAGTATACTTTTGCCTGCCCCAAAGATTGCCTCTTAGCGCCGAATAGACGGAAGAAAACAGTAGCGCCGGCAGCATATACAGCACGAGCGTCATGCTTATCGAGCTTGCAAACATTCCCGAAATAACGTTTCGCATCAAGATGATTACGGCAATAATAATAACAGAGGCGGTAATGCCCAATATAAGCGCGGCGGAGGAGATAGTAAACTCCTCGCAAAGGTCGTTTTCGGCGCGGCACTTAGCGGTGCGCTTGCTTACAATAAGCGGAATTCCGCTTGTAGTCATAGTGAGTAGCACCATAAAAAAGGAAAACGCTACTTGGAAAATCCCGAGCGAGGTAGCGCCCAATTCGCGCGATAGATAAATCTTAAAGATAAAGCCTAATAGTCGCTCGATAAAAGAGAACACCGAAAGGGTAAAAATTGACCTTACAATAGTTTTCATACTATAAAATATGCTTGACCTTCGCTTTTATGCGGGATTATAGGTCGAACGGAAGATAACAACAAATAAAAGGTAATAACCGCATAAAAAAATTACTCTTGGACATAATTGTGATATTGTTTTTGCAAGAGGGACTAAATGCTGTATTTTGTTATTGCATTGTTATTACTAATAAGTTTTGTAATTTTGTATAAAGTTTTTTTACCTGTGGGCGAGCCGAATATGGAGCTTACGGGCGTCATGACGGGAGATGAACTAAAGGCGAAAATTGTCGACCTTGCCGCCAACATGAATAGCGTGCCTACAAGCGATTCGTCGCTTTCGTCGCATCTTATAAGGACAACAATACAAAAAACGTATAAGCGGCTTAGTAAAAGAGTGGGGCACAAAAAATGCCTCGATTTTGAAAATTGGATTTACGACAACTACTACAAATTAGCCGAAATCATGGCTGAGCAAAAAAAACTTACTACCATTTACAACAAGCTGCCGGGCTATAAAAACTTGCCGCGTATATTTTGTATTGCCCAGCTTATTGTAAAGGGTAGCGGCGGAGCGGTCACGGCTGACACAATAAAGGAATGCACTAACGCTTTTAACGAGATTTTGCCGCTAAAATTTAACGAAGTTATTATGCTGCCTGCGGCAATAAATCTTGCGTTGCTTGAGTATATAGCAATCTTTTGTTCACGCTCGAATGTTATAAACGAGAAATTTGACGCCGCTATGAACGACATAAGGCGCGGCAATATAGACATATCACTACTTAACTACAACAGCTATGCTTATGCATTTACTAAATACGCGGACGGCGAACTGCTAAAAAGGTTCGACGCCCTTTCGTCAAATAACGGCATTAGCGCATATAAAAGAGCGGATAACTTTTTATCTGCTTGCGTGCGCTATACGGGCGCGGTGAGCAGCGCAATTAAGTCAATATATTCGCTTTCGGCCATCCTTACGGATAAATTTTGTTTGCAGCTTTGCCCGCTCAATAATTATTTGGAACACTCAAAAGACATAGTTTATAGCGATTGCACCGACGCAACTAAGTATGTTTACTTACAGCGCATTGCCAAAAAGGCTAAAAATAAAAACGAAATTTCCTTTGCGGGAGAGATTGTCCATAAGGCAATAAGCGAGGGAAAAGATATAGCTCATTACATCTTGCCGAGGCCGCTTGGTAAATTTGCGCTTATAGTGTATATTTTGATAATAGTAGGGTACACGATAAGCAACTGCGTCACCGTGCTTATGTACCTGCCTCAGTTTAAGTGGGCGGCGGCGATAATCTTTACGCCAATATCACTTAACCTTGTGCTTATGTTTGTAACGAGCATAAACGTCAGAGTTTTTTCTCGACGTTATATGCCGCGCATAAATTTAGAAAAAGGCGTTTCCACAATGATAGTATTCCCCGTTCTTGTCTTTGACGAAAAGGAAGTGGACGAAATGGTGGACAATCTGCTCACCGTAAGCTACGCCAATAACAACGAAATCTTTTCGTACGGGCTGCTCATCGACCTGCCGGCTTCTAAGAACGAGTTTTATTCTGAGGCGGACGAGCGAATTATCAAAAGGGCGGTTGAGCGAATAAGTGCGCTTGGAAGTAGATACAACTTGTTTATTCGTAAGCGCACCAAAGCGGCGGGGGAAAAGTATCAAGGCTGGGAGAAAAAGCGCGGCGCTATTTTGGATTTAAACAATCTGATTATAACAAACGAAAAGAGTGCGTTTGAGGTCGTGACTGGCGACAGCTACAAGGTAAAGTATGTCATAACGCTTGATAGCGATACAATGATCAACTGCGCATATGAGCTTGTCGAGATTATGGAGCATCCGTTTAATGCGGGCAAGGCGGTCGTAGCGCTCAATGTCAAATCGGCGCCGTCGGCTTTGCGCACACCGTTTGCCGAGGTGATGAGCGACAGCGTGGGGCTCAACAATTACAGCAACTTTATTGCCGACGCCAACTACGACATTTTCGGTAGCGGCAACTACACGGGCAAGGGCATCTATCGGGTAAAAGAATTTACAGATAAGGTGGGCGACGTGTTTATGGAAAATAGGGTGCTTTCTCACGACTTTGTGGAGGGTGCGATCGCGGGGTGCGGCAGCAGCGGCGAAAGTGCGCTCGACTCTTATCCCGAAACCTTTTCGTCGTATCTTAGCCGTAATATCAGGTGGCTGCGCGGCGACTATCAGCTTTTGCCCTTTTTATGTACGCGCATAAGGGATGGCAAAGGTAGGTTTATGCGCAATCCCGTGTCTATCATAGGCAGAATGCACATACTTAACAACATTTTGCTTGGGCTTATTCCGCTCTCGTCGGCGCTACTGCTCGTGCTCTCACTATTTACAAGCTCTCCGGTTTGGCTTACAGCCGTTGCCTTTTCGCTCAACATATTTATATTTTTGGGAACCTTTAGGCTTATTTTCTTTAAACCCAAAAAAGTGTGGTACGAGCTTCTAAGACAGCTGCTTATGGTCGCATGTCTGCCTGTCATAGCATATAACTACACCAAAGCGATACTCATTACTTTGTACCGATTGATTGTAAAAAAGAACTTGCTCGATTGGAGCGTCTTTGCTCATTCAAATGGCAAGGTGTCCTTTTTGCCTAACATCATCGCGTCTGCGGTGTATATCGTCTTTGCTGCATTTATTAGTTTTAAGCCGACGTTTATAGTTATGGCGGCGTTATTTGCTTTTGGAATTTTGCTTGCCGAGCTACTTAGCAAGCGTTTCGATAAAAAAGAGATTTTGACTGCCGAGGATGAAAGCAAGCTCAAAAAGATTGCTGCCGACACCTGGATATTTTTTGAAAAGCAATTAAGAGAAGAAAATAACTTTTTGCCTTTTGACAACTATCAAGAGGAGGGTGATATAGGCTATGCGCCGCGAACGTCGCCCACCGACATAGGGTTTATGATAACCTCGCTTGTGTGCGCCTACAAAATGGAGTTTATTAATGATAACGACTTTACATTTTACGCCGGCAAAATTCTGTCGTCAATAGAGGGTGCGGATAAGTGGAAGGGCAACTTATACAATTGGGTGGATATCTATTCGCTCAAGCGACTAAATGGCTATGTCTCGGCGGTGGACAGCGGCAACTTACTGGCATCGCTTATTTTGCTACGCAATGTCAGTAGTGGAGAAATTGCTAAAAGAGCGGATGCTTTAATAATCGCCACGGATTTAGGAGCGTTCTTCGATGAGGATCGCGGACTTTTATTTATAGGCTACGATAACGACGGCAAGAGCTTTGACAGTAATCATTACGATATGCTTGGCAGCGAGTCGATGCTCACTTATCTAATTGGCATTGGCACGGGCAAGCTTAAAAGCTCATGCTTTAGAAATTTGTCCGGTAGGTGTGTGAGATACAAAGGCGTGTCATTGTATTCCTGGACGGGAGGTGCGTTCGAGTATATGATGAGCGCGTTGTACTTTAAGTATTGCAAGGGCGGGCTATTGCATAGCTCGGCAAAAGTGGTGCTTAAAGCCAATAAGTTGTACGCGAAAAGATCCGGGCTTCCATTTTGGGGAACTTCGGAGTCGCAATATAACGCGGTCGACGGCAGCGGCAATTATCAATACAAGGCTTTTGGCGTGCCAAACATAGCGCTCAGCAACGAAAAGAGAAAGGCGGTTGCTTCTCCGTATGCATCTATGCTGTTTTTGCCATTCTTCCCAAGGGAGGTCGCAGTTAATCTCAATAAGATTTATGAGCATGACCTAAAAGGCGAGGAGGGCTTGTACGAGGCGTACGACGACGGCGTTATCAAGACATATATGAGTCACCATCAAGGGATGATTCTTGCCGCTTTATGCAACTACTTTTATGATGACGCAATTATCAAATCTATGGCGTCGCCCGATATGCGCGCAGCGTCGTTGCTTATAACAATGTCGGACATACCAAAGGCAAGTAAAAAACACGACTATGAACCGCTGCCTGTGGGAGATCTGCGCATTGAGCCTGTAAAAGAACTTTCGCCGCCAGCAATAAATCTTATGACGGGTGGCAAATATTCGGTGCTTATCGATGGCTCGGGCAACGGCTATTCGTACTATGATGGTAGGTATGTGTCGAGGTACTATAATTATAGTGGCGGGCTAAAGCTATATCTTAATATTGCCGGCAAAAGGACAGATCTACAAAAGCAAACGGCTTATTTTTACGATGGAAAGACGGAGTTTGTGTTTAATAACGGCAAATGCGAGATAAAGCAAGTTGCATCAGTCCTACCCAATATGGATGGTGAGGTACGCAGTATACAAATAAAAAACCTGACGGCGGGTCAGCTGAATCTAAATATAGAGTCGTATATGGAAGTCGCACTTGCGCCGCTATATGAGGACCTTGCGCACAAGACCTTTTCGGGAATGTTTGTTACAACCGCTAATGATGACAATTTAGAGGCGGTAACGGCAAAGAGAGGAAACCTTATTCTCGCGCACTATTTTGACGAAGTAGCGACATATCAAAGCAACAGAAGCAACTTTTTCGGGCGTGGCAGAGGAGATGACTTTGGGCGAGTGCTTGACCCGATTGTGAGCGGAAATGTTTCTCTATCGCTTGCGCCGTACGAAATGCACGTGCTCCAAATGTATAACATTGTGTCCGAGGATTATGATAGGCTCAAAAAGCAGGTAAGTCTAACCAAGCGCGCAGGTTTTTATGAAAAAATAAATGCCGCAAATAGCCTTATAAGCAAAGGTTTTGGCATAAGCAAAAAGATGTGTTCGGTTATGAGTAAGCTCTTGTATGACGCTGCGCCAAATCTTGTGGACGGCGAACTCCCGCTTATATATATCGAATCCAATGTCGTAACCGAGCGGATAAAGAGCAAAATCAAAATGCTTAATAGGTTGGGACTGTGGGGATTAAAGGTAAGGATTGCCTTCGTCTACTATGGCGACGGTTTTATACGAGAGCGACTATATGAAGCATTGGAGCCGCTGCTCGGAGACAATTGTTATTTAACGCTTATAGACAAGGAACAAAACAAGGCGGAAGCGGTGCTTGCGCTAAAATCTGCGACTAATATAGATGAGCTTACTCATACGGAAATTAAGACGCGTAAAAGTGTTGATGCCGTTCCTTTTCCGCGCGCGCAGCTACCTAAACTCGAATATTCTTATAGGCTGGGGATGGGCGGATTTATAGAGAGCGCTTATGCATTGGAAAATAGTTTGCCTCCGCGCCCGTGGAGCAATATAATAGCCAACGAACATTTTGGTACGCTTATAACCGAAAGCGGCGGCGGCTACACTTATTACACAAACTCTCGCGAGAATAAGCTGACCGAGTGGAGCAACGACCCGATAGGCGACGCTTGCTCGGAGGGCATTGTGCTGTTCGAGGAGGGGATAAGCTGGAGCTGTGCCAAAAAGCCTATAAGTGTAGATGCAGACTATCAGGCAATTCACGGTTTGGGGTACAGTGAATTCCGTTGTAACTATAACGGCTTTTATTCGCGTCTTAGAGAGTTTATCAACGGCAACACGAAATACTATGAAGTGACGCTGACGTCAAATATGAACTTTGAGCGCAGAGTAGAGGCGATGTTCTTTGTTTCGCCCGTACTTGGCGACTTCGCATTTAAGACAAGGCACAACCTTGTATGCGAATTTGACGGTAAATTGACTGTCAAAAATCTGTATAATAACTCTACCTTTATTATGGGTGCCGACAAGGAAGTGTCTAATTATGTCTGTCATAAACAATCGTTTACAGACAAGTTTGACAAAATTTTCCTACCAAAGAGCGATTTGGGGTATGAATTTATGCCTGCAATATCCGTTAAGTTAGACATCCAACCCAAGGGAACAACAAAGGCGGTATTCTATCTTAGCGCAGACGGAAAGGTAAAATCCAACGAGGCGGAGATATTAAGGCAAGCAAAGGAGTATTATTCGTCGCTGTCGTGCCTGTCGCTTTCGACCGGTAATCCTGCAATTGACTACATCGCAAAGTGGCTGCCGTATCAGATTATGACAAGCAGATTTTGGGGCAGGACCGGATTTTATCAGGCGGGCGGAGCGATAGGCTTCCGTGATCAATTGCAAGATTGCCTCGGCGTATTGTATGTTAATCCCGAGCTTGTCAAAAAGCATATTTTGGTGTGCGCCGCTCACCAGTTCGAGGCGGGCGACGTTCAGCATTGGTGGCACGAGCCTCGCACGGGAGTGCGCACCAAAATTTCGGATGATCGATTGTTTTTGCCGCTCATAACAGCCGAGTATATAGAATTTACCGGCGACAACAACATCTTGTATGAACGTGTTCCGTACCTTGAGGACGTAAAGATAATAGGCAAGGATTATTACGGCTCGCCAAACCAAACAGTCAAGTCGGGCACTATTTTAGAGCATTGCTTAAAGGCGATCAAGGCGTCGGCAAGGCTGGGCGAAAACGGCTTGGTGCTTATGGGCGGCGGCGATTGGAATGACGCAATGGACAAGGTGGGTATTAACGGCAAAGGCACGACGGTGTGGGGCAGCATGTTCTTGTATCTCGTGGTCGATAGATTTATGCCGTATGTCAAAAACCGCAAGCCTTTTTATGCGCTCAAAGACAGACTCAAAGAGGCGATAAATAATGCTTGGGACGGCGAGTGGTTTACGCGTGCTTACTGCGATGACGGCACAGTCCTCGGTGGTAAATCGAGCAAGGAATGTAACATCGACCTTATCACTCAGAGTTTTGCCGTACTAAGCGGAGTGGCAAGCGAGCAAAGAGGAAAGCTTGCGCTGTTTTCGGCAGCGAATAAGCTCGTCGACCATCAAAACGGAATTATCAAGCTGCTTACTCCGCCGCTCAAAGACATCAAGGCGGGATATATCTGCGACTATCCGCCCGGCGTGCGCGAAAATGGCGGGCAATATACTCACGGCGCGGTGTGGTATATAATGAGCCTGTTCGCTATCGGCGAAATCGAATACGCATATTCGCTGCTCAATATGATAAACCCGATAAATCATTCTAAGAGCAAAAGCGCGGTTTTAAAGTACGAGGTCGAGCCGTATGTAATAAGCGCGGACGTGTATTCGCAACCTGCGGGCAAGGGCGGATGGAGCTGGTACACGGGTGCGGCGGCTTGGTACTATCACGTTATAGTCAAGTATCTTTTCGGAATCAGCTTTAATGGCAGCACGATAAGCGTCAGCCCTAAAATGCCCAAGTCGCTCAAGGAGGCGTCGTTCAGCGTTAGACGTGGAGACATTACCGTTTACTTCAAAATCGACAACAGCGAGCTTAGCGGAGAGTGGCAGATTTATGTCGGTGGCAGAGGTTACAACACCAATTCGATAGCCATAACCGAGACTTTGGACAAAAAAGAAATCATTGTGCGTAGGGACAAATAATGTATTTTTTACAAGAAATTATATGAGTTTGCAACTAATTGTATTTTTTTACAAAACCTATTTACTTTGAATAATAAATATGGTATACTTGACTTACAATTTTTGGGAGGGTAGCCATGCTGAAAATTTCCAATCTTACAAAAACTTATGCAAAAAATACTTTTAAAGCAGTTGACGACATTAGCTTTGAGGTGGGCCAAGGAGAGATTTTCGGCTTTATTGGTCCAAACGGTGCGGGTAAGACAACTACAATAAAATGTATGTGCGGCATTATGCCGTTCGATGCCGGCAAGATCGAAATTGCCGGAATAGACCTTGTCACCGACCCGCTCACAGCCAAGAGAAACATCGGCTATGTTTCGGACAGTCATGTTATTTATGACAAACTTTCGGGTCGGGAGTACGTCAATTTTCTTGCCGATGTGTACGAGGTGGATGCCGAGACGCGCAATAAAAGAGTAGATAAACTGCTCGATCTGTTTAAGATGCGTGACAGTTACGGCGAACAAATCAACACTTATAGTCACGGTATGAAGCAAAAGATAAGCATAATAGGCGCGCTCATCCACGCCCCCAAGCTTTGGGTGCTCGACGAGCCAATGACAGGCCTCGATCCTGCGTCGGCGTACGAACTCAAACAGCTTATGCGCGAGCATTGCAAGGCGGGCAACACGGTGTTCTTTTCTACGCACATTTTGGAGGTGGCGGAAAAGCTATGTGACCGAATCGCTATAATTAGTGGCGGCAAGATTGTACTGCTTGGCGACATGGACGAAATAAAGTCAAGGCAAAACGACGAGTCGCTTGAGGAAATATTCCTGTCCGTCACCGGCGAAAAGAGGGAGGGCGCATGACAGGACTAATAAGTATCGTCAAATTGCTCGTAAAGGACACTTATCGCGGCGGCGACAAAAATGGTGGAAGGGTAGCGGTTTATGCGCTGCTTGCTGTGGTCTATCTCTTTTTCGAGTTTGCCATAGTTTCGACGCTTGTGCAGTTTGCACCGTATTTTAGGGACGAAGCTCTTATCCCGGAATATCTCACAGCAATAATGATATTCGGACTTACGGCGGTGTCAACGCTCGGCATAATGCCCATGCTCAGTCTGCTGTACTTTTCCAAAGACTCAGAGTTCTTTTTGAGTTTGCCGATTCAGCCGTCCAAAGTGTATTTTGCCAAGCTGATCACCGTGTATCTTACTCAGCTTGTTATAACGGCACTAATCTTGTTGCCTGCGCTGTTTGGGGTAGGAATATCGATAGGGCTTAACTGGCCGTTCTATATAGTAATGATATTTGCCGTTTTGTTGCTGCCGATATTTCCGCTTATGGTAATATCCATAATCTGCTTGCCGCTCATGTATATAATAAGGTTCTTTAAAAACCGCGGCGCAGCGGCATCGGTCGTTGCAATGGTGCTGTTTATAGCAGTATTCTTTGGTTATATGCTTATTGTGCGCTCGACCTCCGATATGCCCGACGCCGACGCAGAGCTAATTGGTGTACTTATCGGCCCTGTAAAAAATGTTTCCAAAATCTTTGTACCGTTTTTGGCGATAAATCGCTTTGCGACCTTTACAAAGATAGAGGGTTATAGTGAAGCAATTTCGCTGCTACTTAACTTCTTTATTTTCGTAGTTCCTGCGCTACTGTTGTTTGGAGCAACACTTGTCATAAGTCGAAAGGCATATTCGCGCGCGGTATCCACTCAGCTCGAAAACGCTAAGCGCGGCCGTGACAGCAGCGTGGTCCAAGGGACAATGAGTACGGTCAAGGCGCTTATGACAAGAGAGTGGAAGGATATAATTCGCACGCCTGTCTTTGCAATGCAATGCTTTGCGGGGCTTATCATAATGCCAATACTGCTCATAATAATGGGGATAAGCGGAGAATTTAATATGCTCTTTGGGGAAGACGCGGAAACAATTGGGGCGAGCGCATGCATCTTCTGGCTTATAATAGTTATGATGATGCAGACAATAGTTGTGTCCACCAATATAGGTGCGGCGACTTCAGTTAGCCGCGATGGTAAAACATTTTATATAAGCAAGCTTTTGCCTATTCCGTATGAGACACAGATAAAGGCTAAGATTATGCTCTATAATCTGATTTATGACTTGGACATAGTTCTTTGCATTATAGTTCAGCTTATTGTCTTTGGTTTTAAAGCGTGGTGGGTAGGACTGTTGCTGCTCGTGTACTTATTGATTGTAAATTACGGATTTATTACGCTTTGCATTTTGCTTGATCTGTCCAAACCTAAGCTCGATTGGAAGAGCTATCGCGAAATCGTAAAAAACAGCCGCAATGCAATGTTGCCCACGTTAATAGGAATATTAATTTCGTTTGTTATAAACGGAGCTGCTATTGCCATCTTTATCGTACTTTACGATATAATTTCTGTAAGACTTGCCGCCATTTTGGTATTGGTACTTATGATAGGCGGGGCGCTCGCATTTGCGTTTATAATGCGTAATATGTTGCGCTCCAACGTGAAAAAGTATTTTGAAAGAATAGAAGGGTAGTTGCCTTTAAAATCAAATAATTAGCTATGCCAAGCCGAAAACGCTTGGCTTTTTGCTATTTTAGGCTATGACTCAGTGATTATGACAGGCATAATATGTAGTAGGAGGTGTATAATATGACTTATCAAATTATAAGCATTATACTTGGAGTGATTGCTGTAATCATTTCGTTTATAGGATATTATTTTTATATCAGGAGCAAGATTATGTCTGCGGCGACGGGTGCAGTCAATAATTCCGAGTTGGAAGATAAAGTCGGCGAAGAAAAGCTTGAACTTGCGGTGGAGGAAATTTGTGCGCTTATACCGTCATTTATGAAACCGCTGTTTCCGTGTTCCTTTATAAGAGAGGTTGTGCAGGCTGCTTTTGACAAGATAGAGGAATATGCAAAAAAGCAGATCGATAAAAAGCAATAAATTACGGGCGGAGCGGGTGGGCAAATTTTATTAGAACACAATTTTTCAGCAATAAAACAAATTGTTTTTATTGACATGCAAGCATATATGTGCTATATTGTGATAAATAAAGTGGAAGGATTATGACTTTGGCACAAAATCGCACTAAAATACTATCAGCAATATTAGCGATACTCATCGCCTTTATTTTGCTGTCCGTAGTAATTTTTATCGTTTCCGAAGAAGGTCACGAGTGTGTCGGTGACGATTGTGAGCTTTGCCATGTTCTTGACTGTGCCCAAAAAATAGTCGAAGGTCTTACAACTGTCGGTGTGGCGGTGCTTGCTACTTTAGCATTAAGATATGCGACAGTTAAGACCGAAGAGTGGGTAGAAAAGTCAAATCAATCCACAACATTAATATCATTAAAAGTCAAACTCTCCGATTGATTATGAGTTATAAGGGAGTAGTCTGCCACTAAGGCGGCTTTTTTCTGCATATAAAAGCAGAGCTTTCTTTATAGTTCACAAATAAATCAATCGGAGGTTTTTTATGAAAAAAAGACTATTTTTGTTCATGCTTTCGATATGCTTTTTGTTTACAAGTGTCGGAGTTTTTTCCGCATGTGCAGATAATAAGACCGAAGGTAAAATAAAAATTGTAACAACAATATTTCCCGTTTATGATTGGACACTAAATATACTCGGGGAGAATAAAGACGTCACTATAAAAAATTTGCTTAACAGTAGTGTCGATTTACATAGCTATCAACCATCTGTTGCCGATATAGCGGCAATAGCCACTTGTGATTTGTTCATTTATGTCGGAGGCGAGTCTGACAATTGGGTGGAAGACGCATTACGCAATGCTACCAATAACGACATGGTAGTCATAAAGCTGCTTGATGTTATCGATTCCGCTTTAGAGGAAGAAGAAAAGGACGCGAGCTTATAGATGACTATTCAAATTTACATTATTACGTAACAAATTAAAAAAGGTGAAATAAAAATGGCTAAAACAAACAAAAGCGAAGAAATACGCAAAAAGATTATTAAGCAAGAAAAGGAAAAGAGATTCGAGCTTGCAACCGAAAAGTTGCGCTATCTGCCCATTGTGACAGGTGTGCTTATCATAGTTGCGGTGCTTATGTTTTTCGTCAATTGGGTGGAGCTTTATAACTCCGCCATGAACAACGGAAATGGCGGTGCCGAATTTACTCTTAACGGGTGGAACTTCCTCTGATGGCAATTCTTACCGGAGACTATACTTCGACAAGCTCGGCGATAGGAGATATGGCTGTGCCGTTTTATGCTTTTGCTGCTCAGTATTGCAAAAGTTGGCACTTGCTACTTTGCTTTCCATAATCGTACTTATTATCAGCTTTATACTGCAAGTAGTGACAATTATAACAAAGCGTCATTCGCTTAACCATGCATCTGTTATTATCAACCTTGTGGGCGCGGTTATGTTAATAGTTTGTTTTGCGGTTGCACTTTCCATGCGTAAATCGGACATTATTCCCAAATATTGCGGCGGTAACCCTGCATGTTCTATTTCATCATCAGCGATTGCACCCGCCATTGCTATGCTCTTAGCTACGGTAGTAAGTATAATAACCTCTATATTATACATAAGAGCAAAAGGAATTTTGGAATAAGAGATTACTTTAAGGCAAAAAGAATAATGTTCGTTTACTATGAGTTCGGTTAATTCCGAACTCATTTTTATGTATCATAACACCATAATACTAAGCATATATTTTACCGATGAAAAGGATTATATATGATTACGAAAATCCTCATATAGTGGGGCGAGCGAAAAGCTCGTTTCCGCTTGTTAAGGTGATAGTCGGCATAATAATTGTCAGTCTTGTCATTGCCCTTATATATATATTGTTCTTTCATGACTCGGCTAAGTACCGCTACGAGGCAAAAGAGTATTATGCCGTTGTAATGGGCAAGTACGACTCCGAAAGCGCAGCGCTAACCGCGGCAGAAGAAATAAAGGCTCGTGGTGGCGGTGGTTATGTCATAGCCGAGCAGCCGTTTGGAGTAGTAGCGGCAGTTTATCAAAGCGAGGCGGATGCCTTGACTGTGGCAGAGCGTTACGGCTACGAAGTCAAAAGCACGGGCAAATACACCATAACTGCCTCACGCGAGAAAGTAAAACTTTGCGCTTTGCCCGAGCAGCTTTTTGACAGTATCTACTCGGCATCGCTCTCGCTCGACAAGGGGGAGATTTCGGAAGCGGCGGCTTCTTACGCGCTAAATAGGGCAGAAGAAACTATAAATGAATACAAAAAAGAGCTTGTCGCGTTAAATTCGAGTGCGGACAAGCTCTTGTCTGCAGTTGAAAAAATGTACGATAAGCTGACTTTATCAATCCTCAAGGAAAGCTCGTATTCTGTGTCGTCGCGGCTCAAATATTGCTTGTCCGAGGTGACATTTATTTACAAAAGCTTTTTAATTTCGATAAGTTAATATAAATTTTTGATTTTTTATGCTTTAAGCGTTTGCAATTTATAATTTGTTATGTTATACTTATCTCGCAATGGTTCGCCATTGCAATGACATCTAAGGCAATGCAAAACAAGTCGGCTTTTACGCAGGCGATTTTTTATCGCGTGTAAGGTAAGAGCCCATTCGGGTTGCACTCGGCTAATAGCAACCACAGAATTTTATGGCGTTTTACGCATAAAAGATAAATGCAAATTTTTTTGTAAAAGGAGAAAGAAATGAGTAACCAATTTAAAGACACGCCTGAACAAAAAAAGCAGCTTGACGAAGTTTTTGAAGGCCTCAAAAACGTTCCCGGCTCTTTGATGAAGGCTATGCAGAAGGCTCAGGACATTTACGGCTATCTCCCCATTGAAATCATGCAGCGTATTGCAGTAGCTTGCAACGTTGCGGTGGAAGAGGTATATGGTATTGCGACATTCTATGCGCAATTCAATATTGAGCCCATGGGTAAGTACAAGATGGGTATTTGCCTTGGAACCGCTTGCTACGTTAAGGGATCAGGCGTAATCCTTGACAAGGCAAAGGAGCGTTTACATATCGAGCCCGGTCACACCACCGAGGATATGAAGTACACGCTCGAAGCCACACGTTGCATCGGCTGCTGCGGATTGGCTCCTGTTTTGACAGTAAACGGCGAAGTTTACGGCAACCTCGTTCCCGAAGATTTGGACAAAATTTTCGCTAAGTACGAAGCGTAAACTTTATTTCAAAAATATTGATGGAGGAACATACTATGAAAAGTTCAGCTGAATTGGAAGCAATCCGCGAAAAGCTCAAGGTAGAAATAGGATATAGCTGCGCTATCGACGAAAACGATACCAAAGTTGTAGTTCGCATGAGCGACGACGGACTTGCAGCCACAAGAGAAGTAGTTAAGACTTTGATGGAAGAAATAGAGAAGCGCAATCTCGCTCACGTTAAGGTTACCCAGCTCGGTAGCACCACAAAGGTTGATGGAGAACCTGTTGTTGAAGTTATGGCGCCCGGCAAGGAGAAGGTAGCTTACAAGAATGTTAATGCCGCTAAGGCACGCGAGATCATCGCTGCAATTAAATAAACCCAAGGAGAAGAGGTTAATGTTAGAAAGATTACATATAATGATTTGCGGCGGTACAGGTTGTACTTCCGGCAATAGTAAAAAGGTAATGGAAGAATTCGAGCGCAGACTCACCGAGCACGGCGTTAGAGAAGAAGTTAAGCTCATTATGACAGGCTGCTTCGGTTTGTGCGCAAGAGGTCCCATTGTTGCTGTTTATCCCGACGGTGCATTCTATCAGCACGTTAAGGTAGAGGACGTAGAGGAGATCGTTTCGGAGCATATCGTTAAGGGTCGTCAGGTAACAAGACTCCTTGGCTCTGAGCGCACCGAAGACGGTGAGGTTATGCCTATCAACCAAACTCCGTTCTATCGCAGCCAAAAGCGTATAGTTTTGCGTAATTGCGGCAGAATAAATCCTGAGAACATTGACGAGTACATCGCATTCGACGGATATAAGGCATATGAAAAGTGCGTTAAGGAGATGACCCCCGAGCAGGTTATCCAGCTTATGATCGACAGCGGTCTTCGCGGTCGTGGCGGCGGCGGATTCCCGACAGGTAAAAAGTGGCTCTCGACATACAACGCAAAAGACGATCAAAAGTTCGTTGTCTGCAACGCCGACGAGGGTGACCCGGGCGCATTCATGGACAGATCTGTTCTTGAGGGCGATCCGCACTCCGTAATCGAGGCTATGATGATAGCAGGTTACGCAGTAGGCGCAACACAAGGTTATGTATATGTTCGTGCAGAGTATCCCATCGCAGTAGAAAGATTGCAAATAGCTATCGATCAGGCAAGGGCATACGGCATTTTGGGCGACAACGCTTTGGGTCTTGGACAAAAGTTCGATATGGAGATCCGTCTTGGTGCAGGCGCATTCGTTTGCGGCGAGGCAACAGCTCTTATCCACAGTATCGAAGGACACCGCGGCGAGCCCACACAAAAGCCGCCTCACCTTGCTGAGCACGGATTATGGGGTAAGCCCACCGTTCTTAACAACGTTGAGACATATGCAAACATTCCGCAAATCATCCTTAACGGACCCGAGTGGTTCAAGTCCATGGGTACAGAGAAGAGCGCAGGTACAAAGGTATTCGCTCTCGGCGGAAAGATCATGAACACAGGTCTTGTGGAAATCCCCATGGGTACAACACTTCGTACCATCATCGAGGAAATCGGTGGCGGTATCCCCAATGGCAAGAAGTTCAAAGCTGCTCAGACCGGTGGCCCCAGCGGTGGATGTATCCCTGCTTCGCTCATCGACACAGCAATCGACTACGATAACCTTATCGCAATCGGCTCCATGATGGGTTCTGGTGGACTTATCGTTATGGACGAAGACAACTGCATGGTTGACATCGCTAAGTTCTTCCTTGAATTCACAGTAGACGAGTCTTGCGGTAAATGTACTCCGTGCCGTATCGGTAACAAGCGTCTTTACGAGATGCTCGATAAGATCACCCAAGGTAAGGGAACTCTTGAAGACCTTGACAAGATGGAAGAGCTTTGCAAGTACATCAAGTCCAACTCGCTTTGCGGCTTAGGTCAGACAGCTCCCAACCCGGTACTCAGCACACTTAAGTATTTCCGCGATGAGTACGTTGCTCACGTTGTAGACAAGAAGTGCCCGGCAGGCGTATGTAAAGCACTCCTTAACTTCGTTATAGATAAGGATAAGTGCATAGGCTGCGGCTTGTGCGCAAGAAAGTGCCCCGCAGGTGCAATCGTTAAGACCGATTACATCGCCGAAGGACATAAGTTGCCCTCTATGGAAATCGATATCAATAAGTGTCTCAAGTGCGGTGCTTGTATGGATTCGTGCAACAGACAAAGCGCTATTAGCAAGAAATAGGAGAGAAGATTATGAAACAAGTAAATTTAAAAGTAAACGGCATACCTGTTACGGTAGACGCCGGTACAAGAATATTGGATGCGGCTCGTAAAGTCGGTGTCAACATCCCCACACTTTGCTATCTTAAGGACGTAACCAACGAAGGTTCGTGCCGTATGTGCGTAGTAGAAGTAGCAGGCGCTAAAAACCTCGTTACATCGTGCTTTGCAACCGTAAAAGAGGGTATGGAAGTTCTTACCAACACTCCTAAGGTTCTTGCATCGCGCAAAACCACTTTGGAACTTATTCTTTCCAACCACGATCAAAAGTGCTTGTCTTGCGTAAGATCGACTAACTGCGAACTTCAAAAGCTTGCTCTTGAATATGGTTGCGATTCTTATAAATACGAAGGTGAGAAAAATCATTATCCGCTTGATGACAGCAATCCGTACCTTATCCGCGACAACAACAAATGTATTTTGTGCCGTCGTTGCGTAGCTGTTTGCAACAAGGTACAATCTGTTAGCGCAATCGGCGCAAACAACCGTGGTTTCAAGACCGAAATCGGCAGCGTATTCGGACACAATCTTGACGAGACAGGTTGCGTAGCTTGCGGACAATGTATCAAGGTTTGCCCGGTAGGCGCTCTTTACGAAAAGGACGATACCGATAGAGTTATGAAGGCTATCCTTGATCCCGAAAAGTTCGTTATCGTTGGTACAGCTCCCGCTGTAAGAGTAGGCGTAGGCGAGGAATTCGGCTATCCTATTGGTACAGACGTACAGGGCAAGATGGTAACAGCTCTTCGTCGCCTTGGCTTTGATAAGGTATTCGACGTAAACATGACCGCCGACCTTACTATAATGGAAGAAGGCACAGAGCTTTTGTCCCGTCTTAACGATAAGAATGCTAAGCTTCCGATGCTTACATCGTGCAGCCCCGGATGGATCAACTTCATCGAGACATTCTATCCCGAGCTCCTTGGTAACCTTTCGACTTGCAAGTCGCCGCAACAAATGTTCGGTGCTGTAATGAAGACCTACTATGCAGAAAAGTTCGGTATCGATCCTGCTAAGATGGTTGTAGTTACTGTTATGCCTTGCACAGCTAAGAAGACCGAAGTTCTCAGAGAACATCATAAGGCAAGCGGCTATCCCGATGTTGATATCACTATCACAACAAGAGAGTTCGCTCGTCTCCTTAAGCGTCAATCTATCGACCTTAGAAACCTTGAGGATAGCGATTTCGACGATCCGATCGGTAAGGGTTCGTCGGCAGGTAACCTCTTCGGTGCTACAGGTGGTGTAATGGAGGCCGCTCTCCGTACCGTTGCCGCTGTTGTAAACGGCAAGAACCTCGAAAAGCTCGACTTCAAGAAGGTAAGAGGTATGGACGGAATTAAGGAAGCATCTGTTAAACTTGACAACGGTGTTACTGTTAACGTTGCAGTTGCTCACTCGCTTTCTAACGCTCGTAAGCTTATGGACGAGATCAAAGCAGGCAAGAGCAAGTATCACTTCATCGAAATCATGGCTCGCCCGGGTGGCTGCATAAACGGTGGTGGACAACCGATCGTTTCGTCCGACGTTCTTAACACGGTTGATGTTAGAGAGCTCAGAGCTAAGGCTGTTTATGATCGCGATAAGAAGGCTGAGCTTAGACAAAGCCATGAGAATCCGATTATGAAGACCCTTTATGACGAATACTTCGGCAAGCCGAATAGCCATAAAGCTCATGAGATTTTGCACACCACTTACAATGCTCAGCATAAACTCTAAGATATAGTTATTTAAATTAGTTTAAATACTTAATTAGATATAATAAGCGAATCGCTTAACCGCGGTTCGCTTACTTTTTTGTAAAAAAGTAAGCAAAAAACTTTAAACTTGAAATTTGAACTTTGCTCGGGGATAACTAAACTTTTAACTTTATATAAGCCTCTATTTTGCGATGTTTGCTTTAAATTAAGGTGGAGAAAGCTATCCATTTAAGGCTCCCCTGTGTAAGGGGAACTGTCACCGTAGGTGACTGAGGGACTGTGCAAATATAAAACCACTACCTCGTATTTCGGGCTAATATTATCCTTATTTAGGCTTGCCTTAGCCGAGCGAAGCGAACGTCACGCAGTACGATCATTGCGGTGGTGTGGGTGACTTAAAATATTATCATTTATACTATGCAAGGTTAAAAGGTTACTAAACATAAAATAACCCCAAAAACCCCGTCAAAACTCTTGACAAGTAAACTTGGCAATGATATAATAATGCCAAGTAAACTTGGCAAGGAGGCAGGTATGGAAAAGCAAGACAAAATTGAAGAACTGACAGACAAAGCAGCGCAAAATGAACAGCTCACCAAAGAGCAAATTCTCGAGTGCTATCGCAAAGAGAATAAGAATGGCGACGAGCGTAGCAAGAAAAATGAAGAGGTGGCAAACAAAGTCCGCAATTGCATATTTATAGTTTTTTTGCTTGCGGTTTATACTGTAGAACATTTTATATGTAAACAATACGAATTTCTTTTTGCATATTTAGCTACTTGTTTAGGAGTAACAGGTAGTGCTTTTCTGACTAAAGGTATTTTAAATAAAACTAAATCCACAATTATAATAGGTGTTGTCGAGACACTGATGGCAATAGTGTTTTTTATATTGTTTATCTTACGTCTTTTAGGGGTGGTGTAATATGGAAGAAAACAAAGATTTGAAATTGACCAAAGAGCAAATTCTCGAATGCTCGCGAAAAGAAAATTTAAAAAATGGTGACGAGCGACAACGTGACAAACAAAAGATTATTCCTGCAATCGGCTTTTTAGTTGGCATTGTTGCGTTATTTGTAGTTGAAATAATTTTTGTTATTATGGATAAACCAATCAGTCATTTGCTGGCTATTATGTCTACAATGCTTGCGGCGCAGTCGATAGGGCAGGCGTGCGTATTGAAACGACTAAGAGTAGTATTTATAGTTTGTGCGGTAATCACCACGATAGCGGCTATTATGCAATGGGTGATGTTTGGTTTGCAGCTTGCAAACATTGATTTTTAATCCGGGAGGCATATTATGTCAGACATAAACAATGATGAATATAAACAAATTGACGATTTTGACCTGCAAAAAGACGAACAAGTCAAAGACGAATTAACTAAAGAACAAATTCTTGAAAAATATCGCGAAGAAAATGTAAATGGTGACGAGCGTACACAAAAAGAAAAGATAAATGCCGGAAATATTGCATTTATGGTTGGGTTGTGGATAGCGGTTATTATGAATTTGATTTACAGAATACTTGGACGAGATATTCCATATGAAGTGGATTTAATTTGGTTTACCATGTGGTCGGTAAATAACTTTCTTTGTTATGCAAAGCAGAAAAGAGCGGGCTTGCTATTCTGCGGTATAGTAGGTGGTGTTGGTGCCTTAGTCAGCTTGGGGCTAATAATATATTCGTTATTGGGAGCAGCTGCTTGATGGACGATAAGTTAGTTTTAAAAAATCGCGTCAAGGAATTTCGGCAACAAAATGGGATGTCCCAAGAGCAATTAGCCGAGCTTGTCGGCGTATCGCGTAACACAATTTCGAGTATAGAGACGGGGCAGTTTTCACCTACGGCAAAACTGGCACTTATCCTTTGTTATGCCTTGGATCAAAAATTTGAAGATTTGTTTTACTTTTCTCAATCTAACGATAAGACCTAAAAACATAAACAAAAAAGGCGAATTTATTTGGATGTTTTTTGCGATAATTTTTATTAGAAAAATCTTCAAAACCCTACTCATTTTGTTTGACAATGCTTTTATCATATGCTAAAATACATATGCTTTTGCGGTTGTGGCGGAACTGGCAGACGCGCAAGACTAAGGATCTTGTGGTAACTCCGTGCAGGTTCAAGTCCT
>JAFLVB010000024.1 GCA_022508465.1 Clostridiales bacterium | reverse complement strand
CGAATTTAGATTAATCAAATTTTTCATTGCTTAATACCTACTTGCAAATTTATGAAGATATTATATCACCAAACAATGAAAATTGCAATCGATTTGATTATTCTACCGGAATAATTCTGACATCAAACGACGTTTTGTTTGTTTCGGTAACAATAATCTCGGTAATTTGAGTGACTTGGACTTCGTCAAGCTCAGCCGCCTTAACAATTACATTGATACTCTCGGTCGAGTTGGTAACAACTACATCGTCAAAGCCGAGCGCCTTGATAAGTCCCTCGAGTACAAGTTCGAGTTCCATGTTTTGAGTGAGCTCGAGCTTGCTTTGTCTTGCGCTTTCAACCGCTGCCGAGTCGGAGTCTGCGTTGTTAATAATCGCGTCGAGATACAAAATGGTCTGCTCACGTGTCGCAATGCGGTCGCTCCTGTATGTATCGAAGAACGACGCAGAGCTGAGGTTGTTGTTGCCACCATCACCGCTATTACCCGAGTTGGCACTAATGGCATTGCCGTTTAGCACAATGTTGAGTACGCCTGTCACGATCAAGAGCGCTAACATACCGCACAAAATGAATACTTTTTTCTTTTTACTTAACATAGATTTTTCCTCCATAATTATTTACTCATTCCAAATACCAAAACTTTGTCTGTCGAGATGTCCATCAATGTGGATATCGCCATAATAATATCGATCTTAATTTTAGCATTACTACCTCCTTCACAAACTATTAACACACCGATTGCTCGGGGATATATCTCTTTTAGCACTATCGGTCCGCCCGAACTAAGCACCACTTGTGATGTCGTCGAGTTGCCGTTTATCGTCGTGTTTTGCGCGGGAACGATTTCCACGCCAGACGACCAGTTGATGACGACTTCGGTTTTACCCACTCCGTCCACCCGCGATATTGCGTTTTCTATCTGCTGCCTTATCCGAGTGCAGTAGTCATCGGTGTCTATTGCAGCTGCCGTAGTTTTAGTAGAGCTGCCGCCAAACGACGAAAAATAGATTATGAGCATTACTATCACCGCGACAACCGCTATTATGATTTCTTTATGCTTTAGATCTTTGAGTTTAGATAAAACATTATTCATAAATCATAATAACTCCCTTGTCCACTCCGAGATAACTGCTTACAAGCCGCGTTATCGCGTCATACTTATTTATATGCACTACTTTTTCGTCCATAACCAATTTGCTCAAATTAATTACCACACTCGTAATTTTAATTTCGTCATTAAATTCCCCTTTTATCTCCACTTCGACATTTCTATATCCCTCCTTGCTAAGCTCGTCGACCACACCTCGAGCTAATCTGCTCGTTTTGAGATTGTTAGCGTAATCGAGATAGCTTTCGTCTACGTTTATGCCCGGAATAAACAAGATGTTGTCAGCGTCGATTCCGTTACGAATTATATTAGGTACGGGCGCTACTATTATCAGTATGGTCAACGACGCAAAGATTGCGTTTACGAACTTGCCCATTCGCTTACCGCCAAGCAAGAGGTCGGCTACGACGCTCAACGCTACGACGGCGAGAATACTCATAATCCAAGACAGAACCATATCAGATCACCAAATTTCCGGTACAAACGATTAATAGTAAAAATATAAAGTACAAAAAGGTAAATCCCAGTATTATTGCTATAAGCGCCGAAACGCTTTTGCTTATGCCGGTCAGGATGTCGCACACACCCTTGCTGCCAAGCGGCTCGCATATAGCGGCAATGAGTTTGAGTGAAAGGCTGAACATAAGAATTTGCGCAACAAGCGGCAGAACGGACAGGAAAAGTATTATAATTCCGCTTAGTCCTATTCCGTTTTTGATAAGCACGCTTCCGCTTATGACCAGATTGTAACCTTCGGACAGATACCCTCCGATTATAGGTACGTATCTGCTGAGCGCAAGTTTCGTCGTTCTTATGTAGATATTGTCGTATATTGACGCCGTGATTCCTTGAATGGACAAGACGGCAAGGAAGATGAAAAACGCTGTGCCAAGCACCCACTTCATTGCGCCCGAGAAGAACTCCGCCATAGTCTTGAGCTTGATGCCTTCGCTGAGGTTGCCCACCACATGAAAGACTATGCTGAGTAAAAAGCACGGAAGCGCAAAGACTGTTATTATATTTGTCACAGCGCTACTTAGGACTGCGATCGCCGGTTGATAGACGGCAACCGTTCGGCTCGAACCTATTGCAGTCATAAGCGTAAGCAATATGGGAAAAAAGCTGTCCATTTGTTTTTTAAGGAAGTCAATTAGCCCTTTGCTCGCTGTGACAAGATTTATAATTTGGGCAAAAACGATGACCGTCACTAATGAGATACACGCCATTCGTACTATTGCTTCGGTAGACTGCGAGGCAAACTTGCCTTTTATCGCGTTTATGAGGCTAAACAAAATGCAAACCGCAAGTATGGACACGATAAACGGGATAAAGTTGTTTATCTTAGAAGCAAAGACGCTGACGGTGTACCCCAAAAAGCTGCCAAAGTCTATACCCTCGCCACCGGCAATCAGGCTCATAAGCTTGTCCTTTATGTTCTCAAAGCCAAAGACAGACAGCTCCTCGCTACTAAACTGCTTAAGCAGTTCGTCTATATCCGAGGTATCGAGGTTGTCCATAATATCGCCAACCTCGGTGGATATGTCATAAATTGTACTCCCGTCGTCGGCGATTGCCAAGGAAACCGAAAATGAATTAAACGCTACTAACGCAAGGATTAGTATAAAAACTAATTTGCTTGAAAGCCTTTTTTTAAAAATCTTTTTTTTCATTTGAGCAGCTCCGCAACAAGATCGAATAGTGCGGTGAGTATTGGCAAAGATACAACCAAAATAATCACCTTACCTGCCATAACTATTTTTTCTGCAACCGACTTATTACCCGTATCCTCGACGATTCCTGCCGAAAATTCGGTTATGTACCCTATGCCTATAATTTTGATAACGCTTTTTAGGATGTTGCTCTGTATCCCCGCCTTGTCTATCATAGACGAAATGGCGGCAAAGATATCGGCAAAGTAGTCGAGCAGCATAAGTATTATGATACAGCCGCCGGCTATCCCCACTACCATGCTAAGCCCGCTCTTACTCTCTTTGAGAGTGAGCGAACAAAAGGCGGTGATTATCCCGACAGCGGCGATTTTAATAATATCCATCAGTACAACCCGAACATATTTTTAAGCGTGTCGAACAACTGTGCTATCATGTCGACAACCATCAAAAGTACAATGACAAGCCCGGCGAGCGACACCATTGTCCCCACCTCGTCCTTGTCCGCCTTTTTGAGAATTTGACAGACGATAGCGGTGATAAGTCCCACCGCAGCAATTTTGAAAATTATTTCCACTCCCATAAGCGCACCTACCTCAAATGAGTAAAATTCCCACAAGCAGGCCGAATAACAGCCCGAGCTTTATATACATATTGCCTTGCTTGTCGTTTTTTTCCTTTAAATCGCAATGTTTTTGCTTAAATTCGCTCTCGCGCCGTCTAAGCTCGTTAAGTTGAGTTTCGCCGTCATATCTTCCAAGCTGCGAGAAAAATTCTTTTACAGATGATGCCTCGCTCTTTGTAAGGCAGTTGTCGCTAAAGACAAACTCTCCGCCTGCGATGTATGCCTTATATTCCTGCAAATTCTTTTTGAGCGCTGTCGAATTTATTTCGGCGCAGTCGATGATACCCGAAATCTTGTCCGCCTTGTAGCTTATGTTGTTTATTAAGTGCGAACAAAATTTAACTGCGTCATAATAATACTGCTCGCGTTCCTTGCTTCGTCGTGCAAGAGCAAGCCCTATCATAAATCCGCAAAACGAGGACAGTACTGCTATAAAGATACTGTTCATGCGATACGCCCATACTTACCGTCGAACACACCTTCGATATGTCCCGGTCCGCCCTTGTCGGATAATACGACTATACGCTCTATTAAACCGCTGTCGCCAAATCTATGTTTAAAATCAGAGCCGCTTGCGTGCAATGTGGCAATGACGTTGACTCCGCCTGCGCACGCGCTCTGAACAGATTTGATGTCCTCGTCAGACATGATTTCGTCGGCGGCAAGCACGTCCGGGCGCATATAGCGAATCCCCTGATTAAACGCAAAGCTCTTGGCTCCCCCCGAAATAACGTCGGTGTTTTTGCCTACGTCAAGTGACGCGCCGCCATGATATGCTGCGATCTCATATCTCTCGTCCGCAACAAGAACGTTGTTGCCCTTGTCCGAAAGCTGTCTTATAAGGTCACGAAGTAGCGTTGTTTTGCCGCAGCCGGGCGGCGACACGATAAGCGTATTGTAGCACCCCCTGCTCTTTGCGATAATACTTACAACCTTATCGGCACAGCCCTTGACCTCGTGAGGGAAACGGATATTGAGTGAAGTAAAATTCTTGATAGTTTTGCCGTCCACCACCTCGCCGCAAATGCCTATACGCACGCCGCTACTAAGAGACAAAAAACCGTTTTTGATTTGGTCGTTGACTGCATAAATGGAAAACCCCGACGCTTTAAGCACGACATCCTCTATTTCGGCGGCAGACACCTTAAAGCCGACCGAGCAAAGTCCTATGTCCGACAATCCGAAAAACCTCCCGCCATAGTTGACAGAAACTCCACTTTGGCGCAGGCGAATTTCGTAAACCCTTTGACAGTCCAGCTTGTCTAATGCGCTGATAATACGAGCGGGCAGCAATTTTTTGATCGAGTTATCCATACAATAAATATACGGCACTGAGTAGTCCGATATGAGAAAAAGCCGATTTTTAAATTCGTCAAAATGCAACAAAAAGTCTCACTACTCTATATTGTCTCAAATTATGTCTGACATAATTTGAGCATCTGATAGGAAAAGACAGCAAAAAAGCCCGATTTCGCATTGAAATCGGGCTTTTTTGTGTCCTATTTTGTAATTTACAATTAGATATTTACGTCGTTAGCGTAAAGGGGATACTTGGTGCAAAGCTTCTTAACCTCAGCTCTTACGAAGTCAAGCGCAGCTTCCTTCTCCTTGATAACCTTTACTATGCAGTTAGCAATAACAACCATATCCTCTTCCTTCATACCTCTCGAGGTTACGCTCGGGGTACCTACTCTTATACCGCTTGTGACAGTCGGCTTTTGAGGATCGTTGGGGATAGAGTTCTTGTTTACGGTGATGTTGCACTCGTCCAAAAGTGTCTCAAGCTCCTTACCTGTAATGTCGAAGTTGGTAAGCTTTACAAGCATAAGGTGGTTGTCTGTGCCGCCCGAAACAAGCTGAACGCCGTTATCCATAAGTGCCTTAGCAAGTGCACGAGCATTAAGGATAACTTGGTGCTGATATGCCTTAAATTCGGGTTTGAGGGCCTCGCCGAAAGCGACTGCCTTACCTGCGATAACGTGCTCAAGCGGTCCGCCTTGAACGCCCGGGAAGATAGCCTTGTTGATCTTCTTTGCGATTTCCTCGTCGTTGCACATAATCAAACCGCCTCTCGGTCCACGCAAAGTCTTGTGAGTGGTGGTAGTTACAACGTGTGCATACGGGAACGGGCTGGGATGCTCGCCTGCAATTACAAGACCTGCAATGTGAGCGATGTCTGTCATAAGATATGCGCCAACCTTGTCTGCGATCTCTCTGAAGCGCTTGAAGTCGATTGTGCGCGAATATGCGCTTGCGCCTGCAAGAATAAGCTTGGGATGATGCTCAAGAGCAAGTCTCTCTACTTCTTCATAATTAATTGTTTCGGTCTTGTCGTCTACGCCGTAAGGAACTATTTTATAGTTCTTACCCGAGAAGTTAACCGGGCTACCGTGAGAAAGATGTCCGCCGTGAGCAAGGTTCATGCTAAGTACTGTATCGCCCATTTCAAGCAATGCAACAAAGGTTGCAAGGTTTGCAGATGCGCCGCTGTGCGGTTGAACGTTTGCAAAGTTGCAACCGAAAGCCTTTTTAGCTCTCTCGATTGCAAGGGTCTCTACCTCGTCAACAAACATACATCCGCCATAGTAACGCTTTCCGCTGTAACCTTCGGCATACTTGTTGGTAAGGTGCGAGCCTACTGCCGCCATTACCGTGGGGCTTACAAAGTTTTCGCTTGCTATAAGCTCGATGTTGTTGCGTTGACGCTCAAGCTCTCTTACCATGCTGGCGCAAAGCTCGGGGTCTTGCTGCTGAATAAGTTTTAAATCTATCATTTTTATCTCTCCTTTAAAGGTCTTTTTTGTGTATGGAAAAATATATTTTTTCCGTACAATATTTTACAACGTCCAAGACAAATCGTCAAGCGATTTTTCTTGCTTTTCGCCGTCTGACATACGTTTTATTTGCGCCTTGCCGCTTTGAAGCTCAGACTCACCTATTACGACGGTATATTTTGCGTTTATCTTGTCTGCGTACTTGAATTGCGCCTTGACGCTTCGGCTCATAAAGTCCGTCTCTGCCGAATAGCCATCTTGTCTAAGCTTAGACACAACTTTGCGGCAGACTTCGCGGCACTCTTCCGACTGACATGCGATATAGTAGTCGAGTGACTCATGCGGAAACTCCTTGCCGTTTGCTTCGAGCAGCATAATCAGTCTCTCGATTCCCATACCGAATCCGACGCACGGCGTGAATTTGCCGCCCATCGACGACACGA
This sequence comes from Clostridiales bacterium, assembly GCA_022508465.1. Classification (GTDB taxonomy): domain Bacteria; phylum Bacillota; class Clostridia; order Christensenellales; family Pumilibacteraceae; genus CAG-552. The sequence continues at coordinate 18,707 of JAFLVB010000024.1, read as the reverse complement.
GATTGTCGTATCTGCCGCCGCCGCATACCGTGCCTTGCGCACCCAGCGACGTGGTCACAAACTCGAAAACGGTCTTTGTATAATAGTCAAGTCCGCGCACTATCGAGCTGTTTACAGTAAACGGAATATTTTCCGCTTTAAGTATGGACTGCAAAGCTTCAAAATGATTGCGGCAATCGTCGCAAATATAGTCCAAGATTTTGGGCGCATTAGCCACAACCTTTTTGCAATTGTCTTTTTTGCAGTCGATTATACGCAAAGGATTTGTGGCGAATCTACGCTTGCAGTCGTCACACATTTCTTCAATATGCTGCGACAAATACTCTTTGAGCGCCGCATTGAATTTTACTCGGCATTCGGGACAGCCTATGCTGTTTATGTTAAGCGCAAGGTTCTTTACGCCAAGCCTTGTAAGCAAGGTGTATGCCGCATTTATGACCTCGGCGTCGGCGTATGGCGACTGCGAGCCGTACATTTCCACGCCGAATTGATGGTGTTCCCTAAGCCTTCCCGCCTGCGGAGCTTCGTATCTGAATACTGGCGTAAGATAGAACATCTTTAGCGGTAATGACATCGCCTCCAAGTTGTTTTCGATATAGCTGCGTACCGTTGAGGCAGTCCCCTCGGGTTTAAGTGTTATGGAGCGATGTCCCTTGTCCTCGAATGTATACATCTCCTTAGACACGACATCGGTCTCGTCGCCTATCGAGCGCAAAAAGAGCTCGGTATGCTCGAAGGTTGGCGTGCGGATTTCGAGGATATTAAACTGCTTGCACACCTTGCGAATTTCATCCTCGATATACTGCCATTTGTAGCTTTGTGACGGTAAAACGTCTTTTGTTCCTTTTGGGATATTTATCATAAATCACCTTATAAAATGTATCTCTTTAGGTCGTGACTTGCAACCTGCTTGCCTAAATGCTCGTAAACATACTTCTCGTCTATAACGACGTCGACAAGCGGATGGTCGCCGCTCGCATTAAAGCTGACATCCTCTAATAAACTTTCCATTATAGTATAAAGTCTGCGCGCGCCTATGTCCTCGCTCGTCGAATTTTCGTCAACCGCTATCCTCGACATTGCCTCGATTGCATCATGCTTGAATACGAGATTGATATTGTCCACCTTGAGTAGCTCGGCATATTGCTTTGTTATAGCGTTTTCTGGAACTGTAAAGATGTTAACAAAGTCCTCGTAAGTGAGACTCTTAAGCTCCACTCTTATCGGGAATCTGCCCTGAAGCTCGGGGATAAGGTCGCCGACATTGGACACATGGAACGCACCCGATGCGATAAAGAGAATATAGTCGGTTTTGAGTGCGCCGTACTTGGTCATAACCGTGCTGCCCTCGACTATGGGCAATATGTCACGCTGAACGCCCTCGCGCGATACGTCGGGGCCGCTCGACGAGCCTTTGCCGGCAATCTTGTCTATCTCGTCAATAAAGATTATGCCTTCCTGCTCTGCTCTGCGTATGCCTTCTGCCGTGATGTTGTCCATGTCAATGAGCTTTTCGCTTTCGGCTAATGTCAAAAGCTTGAGGCCCTCCTTGACAGTTACCTTGCGGTGCTTTTTGCGCTTGGGCAAAAATCCGCCCATTATCTGTCCCAAGTTTATCTCTGCGCCACTGCCGGGGATAAGCTCCATACTCTTGGGCGTGTCGTCCACCTCGATGTCGACTATAACGTTGTCGAGCTTTCCGCTACGCAGCTCGTCGTACACATTCTTAGTCAAAATATCGTCCGGAATATCGACATTCTTGCTCTTTTTTGCCTTGATTATAGCGTCGGCAATGCTCTTTTCCGCCTTTTCCTTAGCGCGAACTTCGACGTCCGCCATCTGCTCTTCCTTGACAAGACGAATAGATGTCTCAGCGAGATCTCTTACCATTGACTCAACATCTCTACCAACATAGCCAACCTCGGTAAACTTGGTTGCCTCAACCTTGATAAACGGCGCTCTTACGAGCTTAGCTAATCTTCTTGCGATCTCAGTCTTACCTACACCGGTAGGACCTTTCATTATTATGTTTTTGGGAGTAATCTCGTTGCGAATTTCCTCGGGCAACTGACTGCGGCGATATCTGTTGCGTAGCGCGATTGCCACAGCCTTCTTTGCTTCCGACTGGCCTATGATATATCTGTCCAGCTCGTTTACTATTTGCTTAGGCGACATTTCCATACTATACCTCCTCCACAACAAGGTTGTTGTTTGTGAATATGCAAATCTCTGACGCGATCGTCATTGCCTCGACCGCTATCTGTCTTGCGTCCATATTTGTGTTTTTGGCAAGCGCGCGTGCCGCCGAAAGCGCATAGTTTCCGCCGCTGCCTATTGCACAAATGCCGTTTTCGGGTTCTATTACATCGCCCACGCCAGACAAGACGAACATTTGTTCGCTGTCGGCTACTATCATCATTGCTTCGAGCTGACGAAGCACCTTGTCGCCACGCCAAAGCTGAGCAAGCTCTACCGCGCTGCGCATAAGGTTGCCGCTGTACTTGTTGAGCATTTGCTCGAACATCTCGCAGAGCGAAAATGCGTCGGCTACCGAGCCGGCAAAGCCTATCACCACTTTATCGTTATAAAGGCGCCTAACCTTTTTGGCGTTGCCCTTCATTATTACCTGCTGTCCTGCTGTGACCTGTCCGTCGCCGGCAATAACTGTCTTGCCGTCCTTTTTGATTCCGACGATGGTCGTTCCTCTTATTTCCATATTTTAACTCCTTTTACAAAGTATACATTATTGCAAAAAATAAATCAATCGTTTTTTAGCGTCTTAATCTTTTCAATCGCTCTTTGGCTTAGCGCCTGCTTGCGCATGGCCTTATCTCTTATATGCTCATTTAGCGGCGGAAGTAAACCAAAATTTGCGTTCATTGGCTGAAAGTTACCTTGCTCGCGCTCAAGATAGGACGTGAGCGCACCGAGCATAGTCTCACTCGGGAACTCTATCATTTGCTTTCCGTCAAGCATTCTTGCCATATTTAGCGCCGCGATAAGTCCCGACGCTATACTTTCGACATAGCCCTCTACTCCGCTAAGCTGCCCGCCTATAAAGCAAGCGGGGTATTCTCTAAGCTGAAAATGTCTATTAATCGTCCTCGGCGCGTCGATATACATATTTTTGTGCATTACGCCGTATCTTAAAAACTCCGCATTTTTTAATGCAGGAATCAAGCCAAACACCCTCTTTTGCTCACCGAATTTGAGATTGGTCTGAAACCCGACTATGTTTAGCATAGAGCCTTCCTCGTTCTCTTTGCGAAGTTGAACTACTGCAAAAGGTCGCTTGCCGATAGCAGGGTCTATCATTCCGACCGGCTTGAGCGGTCCGAATCTGAGCGTGTCCACTCCGCGCATTGCCATTACCTCGACGGGCATACAGCTTTCAAAGATCTCATGCTTTTCAAACTCTTTTAGAGTTGCCCTTTCTGCGGAAATGAGCTCGGTCACAAAGGTGTAATATTCCTCTTTTGTCATCGGGCAGTTGACATAATCGTCGTCGCCCTTGTCGTATCTGCTTGCGCTGAATGTGTGGCTGTAGTCTATACTATCCGCCGAAATTATAGGCGCGGCGGCATCATAAAAATACAAATTTTGTCCGAGCAAATTGCTTATAAACGTACCTAACGGCTCTAAAGTGAGCGGCCCGGTGCATATTATGTGTGGCATAGATAGGTCAAGACTATCCACAACTTGGTTTTTTACGATTATGTTAGGGTTAGTTTTAATCAGCCTTGTGACTTCGTCCGAGAACTTCTCCCTATCCACCGCCAGCGCTCCACCCGCCGGTACTTTTACCATATCGGCAACTTTTAATAGCTTACTGCCTAATAGTCTAAGCTCGGCTTTAAGTAGTCCGCTTGCGGTATACGGATCGTCACTTTTAAACGAGTTGCTGCATACGACCTCGCCGTAATTGTAGCTGTGGTGCGCCGGTGATGCAGTCGTCGGCTTTGCCTCTATTAGCGTTACCTTAAAGCCAAGCTCAGAGAGCGTCAGCGCCGCCTCCGAGCCTGCAAGTCCCGCACCTATAACGGTAACATCTTTCATTAGTTGCTTTTTTCCTCGTTATTCACCACATACTTTTTGCCGCACTCTTTGCTTGAACAAACGAGATAATCCTTGCCACCATATTTGCGCTCCGTCATGTACGCACCGCACTCCGGGCACTTTGTATCAGACACCTTATTGGCGGACGTGAATTTACAATCGGGATAGCCGGTGCAGCCAAAGAACATCGACCTGCCTTTTACGGCTTTGAGCGGTTTGCCGCAAAGCGGACAAGTGCCGTAATTTTCCTCTTTACCTTCTATATTCTTTATGTTCTTGCATTTGGGATAGCCCGAGCATGCCCAGAAATCTCCGAATCTGCCTTTGCGTAAAACCATCGGTTTGCCGCACTTTTCGCACTTTTCGCCTTCAACGGGTGCCTCGACTTCTACGGGCTTGCCGTCGCTGTCAAGCGCCTTGGTGTTTTTGCACTTGGGATAGTTTGGGCACGCCAAAAATTTGCCAAATCTTCCCTGCTTGATAACCATAAGCGAGCCGCACGACTCACAAACAACGTCGCTCTTTTCGTCGGGCGCTTTGAGCGAAAAGCTGTCGCCCATCGCCATAGCGACTTTGTCCTCAAAGCCTGCATAAAAGTCCTTGATGACGCTGCGCCAAATTCTCGAGCCGTCCTCGATTTCGTCGAGCTGCTCCTCCATGCCCGCCGTGAACTTGACGTTCATAATGTCGGGGAAGTATTTTAGCAGCATATCTGTGACTTTTTCGCCAAGCTCGGTGGGCAGAATTGTTTTACCCTCCTTTTCGGTGTAGCCCCGGCTGAATAGCAGCGTTACGGTCGGAGTGTATGTCGCCGGTCTGCCGATACCCTTTTCTTCCATAGCCTTGACTATGGACGCCTCGGTGTAGCGCGCAGGCGGCTTGGTGAATTTTTGCTCGAACTTATACTTTTCAAAGCCGAGCTTGTCGCCCTCTGCTAAAGCAGGCAGATTGGTTGACTCGTCGCCCTCGTCATCCTTTGGCTCAATGAAGTTTTTGTATACAGCCGTGTAGCCCGCGAACTTAGGCGTCTTGCCTGTCACCTTAAAACCGTAATCTCCCGCCTTAATGTCCACGTTGAGTGAGTCGTAAGTCGCATCGCTCATCTGGCTCGCCAAAAATCTGTCGTAAATGAGCTTGTATAACTTGTAATTTGTCCTTGACAAAACGCCGCTCAAGCTATCGGGCGTGCGCGACAAAGTTATAGGTCTTATCGCCTCGTGCGCGTCTTGCGCCGACTTTTTGGAGGCGTAAATGTTTGGCTTATTAGGCACATATTCTTTGCCGTAGTTTTGAGTGATAAACTCCTTAGCTTCCGCCATTGCGCCCGCTGACACTCTCGTGCTGTCGGTACGGATGTACGTTACGAGCGCAACCTTGCCCTCGCCCGGAATCTCTATACCTTCATAAAGGTTTTGTGCAGTCTGAGTCGTTTGACTAAGCGACATACCAAGCTTATTGAGTGCGTCCTGCTGCATGGTGGACGTCGTGAACGGTGCCGATGGCTTAGAGCGTGTCACCGACTTTTTGACATTAGTCACAGCATATTCTTTGCCTTCAAGCTCGGCAACTATCTTATCGACTTCCGCCTTGTTTCCAATCTTGATCTTTTTATCATTTTTGGTGGTGAGCGTAGCCTTAAAGCTCTTTTTTCCTTTATTTAATATCGACGCAAACGGCCAATATTCTTCGGGCTTAAAGGCGCGAATTTCTCTTTCGCGCTCTACTATGAGTCTTAACGTTACAGACTGCACTCTGCCCGCAGACAGCTTGCTCTGTATCTTTTTGCAAAGTACCGGAGATAGCTTGTAACCTACAAGCCTATCCAAAACGCGTCGAGCCTGCTGAGCGTCGACAAGATTTTCGTCGATAGGACGCGGATTTTTAAGCGCTTCCTGCACGGCGTTCTTGCTTATTTCATTAAAGGCTATTCTTATATTGTCCGTTTTGTCCAGTCCCAAAAGCTCTGCCACATGCCAAGAAATCGCCTCACCTTCTCTATCCGGGTCGGTCGCGAGCAAAATCTCTTCGGCTTTTGCTGCCTCTTCGGTCAGTTTTTTGACAATTTCTTTTTGAGTGGGAATAATTTCATATCTCGGCTCGAAATTGTCTTTGACGTTTACGGCGAGCGTCTTTGAGGGCAAATCCCTTATATGTCCGCGCGTTGCAAAGACCTTATATCCTTTGCCGAGATATTTTTCAACCGTTTCCTTTTTACCTATACCTTCTATAATTACGAGTTTCATAACTCTCCTTTATCTGATGCCATATGTATTAGCTATTCTGACAATAAGTCCTTTGATCTCCATGCCGGTGACTGTCGAGCTTATTTCCGACGCACGCATGTCGGACAGCTCTATAAGCTCTTCGAGCGTCTTGTCCCCGTCACTCAGTAGAGTATAAATCTTTTCTTCGTAAAAGTCCAGCGTCAAAACGTTTGATTTTTCTTTTTTTGGAATATTTAGTCGCAATTCCGATAAAATATCGTCTACGCTTAGCGCAGGCTTTGCCCCTTGAAGTATGAGCTTGTTTGTTCCCTTGGACCTGCTTGACGTAATATTGCCGGGGACGGCAAACACTTCGCGACCTTGCTCGAGTGCAAAGTCGGCGGTAATTAGTGCGCCGCTCTTTTCTCTCGCCTCGACCACTATTGTCCCGAGACTAAGCCCCGAAATCAGGCGGTTGCGCTCTGGAAATGTGTATTTATTGGGCGGCCATTCGGGCAGATACTGCGTAATGATAAGCCCGCTGTACTCTATCTCCTCGCTTAGTTTGATGTTTGAGGTCGGAGTAATGTGATCAAATCCGCCGCCCAAAACGGCAATCGTCTTGCCACCGCTTTTCAGCACTTTGGCATGGGCATAGCCGTCTATGCCTGTCGCAAGTCCGCTTACCACCGTGACTCCGGCAACTGCAAGGTCATGCGCAAATTGCTCGGCGACCTCTCTGCCATATGTCGAACATTCTCTTGTGCCTACTATTGCCACACAATTTGTTTCGACAAGACTTAAATCTCCCTTATAATAAAGTAGCGCGGGCGGGCAAACTTCTTTTTGGAGTAGCTTTTTGGGGAACTCCTTGCTTGCCCGAGTTACTATCCTTATATTCTTTTGATTGATTTTATTAAGCTCGCCGTCGAGATAAGATTCGTATCTGAACCTAAGCAATGCGTCACAATGCTTGTCGCCTATAAACTCACGCATCTTTTTGCTTGATTGCAAATTGTCCCACACCTCAAGCGGCGAGAAAACTTCCAATAGTGCGTTGAGCCGTCTGTCCGACATACCCGAAAGCGATAGCCAAAAGTACAGTTTGTTATCGTTCACCTTATTCTCCTATCCAAGCTGCGATATCCTATCGCTTCGGTTATATGTCTTGCCGAAATGTCCCCGCCTCCATCAAGATCGGCTATGGTGCGCGCAACCTTAAGTATGCGGTTGTACGCTCTTGCAGATAACCCGAGCTTTTCAAAAGACATTTTCAATAGCCTTTCACTCTCGCTATCTATCTTGCAAAACTCGGCTACCATCTGATTATTCATCCTCGCATTGCTGTAAATGCCCGAATTTTCAAAGCGTTTGAGCTGAATATGTCTGGCATAATCAACGCGTTTTTTGATTTCCGCCGAACTTTCGCCGCTTTCTTTGGACGAAAGGTCGCTATAAGTGACATTGTCCACTTCGATATGTATGTCTATCCTATCCATAAGCGGACCTGACAATTTGGACATATATTTGTTTATTTGCGCAGGTGTGCAGGTGCACTCGTGCGTCTTTGAACCGAAGTTGCCACACGGGCATGGATTCATGCTCGCCACAAGCATAAAGTTGGCGGGATACTCTACCGTGCGCTGAGCCCTCGCTATTGTCACTACGTTATCCTCGAGCGGCTGACGTAAAATTTCGAGCGTGTCGCGCGGATATTCAAGCAGCTCGTCCATAAACAGCACGCCATTATGAGCAAGGCTTATCTCGCCCGGACGTGCCGAAGCTCCGCCGCCTGTCAGCGCTATTTTGCTACCCGTATGATGAGGTGCTCTAAAAGGACGATTAAAGATTATACCCTTAGTTTCGTCTATGAGACCTGCAACGCTATGAATCTTTGTCGTTTCGAGCGCCTCGGCGACCGTCATATCTGGTAAAATTGTGGGCAGGCACCTCGCAAGCATTGTTTTGCCGCCGCCCGGAGGTCCTATCATCAAAATGTTATGTCCGCCGGCAGCCGCAATTTCCATTGCACGCTTAGCGACATACTGCCCCTTGACAAGCGAAAAATCTTCAGAGTACTTGCTCTCCTCCCTGACCTCGTTTATGTTGAGTTTTGGATAAGGCTCATAAAGCTCGGGGCAGCCTAAAAAGCTCACCACCTCTCTAAGAGTGTCAAAGGCATAGACATCTATGCCATCTATGTAGCTTGCTTCGTTGACGTTCGCTTTGGGAATGATAATCTTCTTGAATCCGAGATCGAGTGCTGTAATTATACTTGGTAAGATACCGCGTATCGGCTTTATTTTGCCGTCAAGCGAGAGCTCGCCCAAAATGCCATACTCGTTTAAGTTAGCACAAGCAAATTGCTCGGTAGCATATAGCATACCGAGCGCAATTGGCAAGTCATACATTGCACCCGTCTTTTTGGTGTCGGCGGGCGAAAGATTTATCGTTATCTTTTTGGGCGAGAATATGTAGCCGCTGTTGCGAATAGCACTCCTCACCCTCTCCTTAGACTCCTTTACCGCGGCGTCGGGCAGCCCAACGACATCGACAGAGGGCAAGCCCATGCCAATATCGATTTCTACCGTTACGCCGTAGCCTTTGATTCCGTCTAAGCCGAAGCTGTTAATTTTTGCCAGCATTAATTTAGTCCTTAATCTTTATCAGTCCTTTTATTGATGAAATAAATTTGTTATCATTAGTAGCAAGTTTTTTAATTCTGCCGTTCATTACAATGTCGAGTAGAACTGCCGTGTAGTACAGATGGCATATTATCGTAATTACAGATACGGTGATGCTGAGCGCAAGCCAAGAGTTATTTAAAACCTCGGAAACATACGTTGCGTTTACTGCAAAATATTCCGCCTTAATGAGTACGCCGGTCGCATTGATAAATACAAGCAGCGAGATTAGCCCGGCTATTTGCAGCAGCCTCTTGTCCTTGAGTATGACAAATGCAATGAGCGTCGCCGCAATAAAGGGCAAAAGTGTAAGCTCGGATGTGTTTACAAAGTACACGTTGATTGTGAGCAACAGGTACGAAATAAACATTGCAAGGTTTGCTCTGTTCTTTTTGGTAAGATATATGATAAGCGTTACAATAATAACCGCTACCGCAAAGAGTAAGCTAAACACATATGTCGGGAAGGACAAATTCAATTTGATGCCATTTTTAACAAATACATTATACAGCGAAAGTCCGTTGTAAGTAAAGTATTCAAAGTTATCAAAAGGTTTAAGATACAAAGCATATAACATTGCAAACGGATTCGCGCCAACGCTACCTAATGCAAACGGCAAAGTAAGCAAGTACGAGCAAACTAAGCATATAATTATCGCCACGGGCAGCTTTACAATAAGTCCGTATTCCGACTGCCATAACGGTTGTTTATGCTGTTCTTGTCTGTAAGCAGCTACCCTCTTTACATATGCATAGATAAGGAATACCGCAACCGCCGGAAGCAAGAATATTGCCTCAAAGCATATGAGTAAACTTATGCTGTAAACTATGGTAAAGTGGATATATTTTCTTTCGAGCATAAGATACAGCATTATCACGAGCGCCAAAGCAAAGAATGTATACGCGCTCGGCCATATCGAGCTAAGCATGAATACGGGGCAAATTGCCACAAACCCGCCTATCGCAAGCGCTACTATTTCGCCCGCAAACTTTTCGGCAATCTTATATACAGCTAATGCAAGCAGGATGTCCGAAATGATAAACGGCAATTTTATAAATATAAGCGTTGCTTCCGAAGAGATGCTAAGCGGCGAAAACAACGAGCATATCGAGCCGAAGAAAGCAAGTATATACATTGTAATAGGATAATAAAATGCGCCTTCGTACTTTGCCCAAAAATCGGTAAAGCCGTTATATATAAGGTCGTAAGTCATATTAAACAGACCGTTATAGCCTGTCCTCGTTACCGTGTTTGCAGAAGACATGCCTACAAGTCCGCGCATTGAAAACGCTACTAACATCCTAAGCGCAGCACCTACTGCCAAAACGATAAAGAAAATATACTTAGGCTTTAGCTTAAACTTAACGTCGCCCTTAAGCCCCAAACATATTAGCCATACCGCTACGGCAAAAACGGCAATCGTCATCACCGCAAATAAAACCAAGAAGGAAATTCCTCCCGCCTCCGAAGCAAGTAAAAATTTAGTCATATATAGCTCCAATTTCTGTCTTAAATATAATTTACAATAAGCAAAAATGCTTGCTCGCAATGGCATTTTTGCGCAGCCGTCACGCTATTTGCTCGTCCGTTAAGGACAAAAAACCGTAGGGTTTAAGGGAGCGCAGCGACCTTGCAAATATAGTATATCAAAAAAATAACAGAATTGCAATACTTTTTCCATATTTTGACTAATAAAATATATATTTACCAATTTAGCTGTTCGACATCGACGGGATTGTCGTTTTCGGTGATACTCTCTATCCAGCCGCTTTTAAGTTTTATGACCTTGTTTGCAACCGGAAGAAAAGCTGTGTTATGTGTTACCATTAGCACCGAAACGCCGCTCTCTCTATTGAGTCTTTGAATGGTCTGCATGACCTTGCGGCTGTTATCGTAGTCGAGCGCACCCGTCGGCTCGTCGCAAAGTAATAGCGCCGGCGACTTTGCCATAGCTCTGGCTAATGCCACTCTCTGCGCCTCGCCGCCCGACAGCTCTGACGGAAAGGCGTCCCCTCTATTACTCAGCCCCATTTCGGCAAGCAGCTTGTCTGCTACTGCCGAGTTGTTGCCGTTTACAAGCAAGATATTTTCCCTTGCCGAAAGATTGTTTATAAGGTTATAGCTTTGGAAGACAAAGCCGATATAGCTGCGGCGATATTCGTTGAGCTGCTTGTCGTTATACTGCGTTATGTCCTGATTGTAAACAAGCACCTTGCCAGACGTCGCTCTGTCCATTCCGCCTATAATATTGAGCGCCGTAGACTTGCCGCTGCCCGAATCGCCGTAAAGCAGCACAAAGTCGCCTTCTTCAACCGCAAAGCTGATCCCCTTTAGTGCCTTGAACTCGTTGCGCCCCATAGAATAGTTTTTTATTAAGTCCTCTACCTTTAATAATTCGCTCATATTACTCCTTGATCTTTAAAGTATAAGCTATATTGACTTTACTGATTTTTTTGTTTATAAAGATGTTGCTTATTGCCGTAAACAGCCCCGCACCCAAAAGCAAAATGAGCACGCTGAAAGCATAAAGGTGTATATACACCACTACTCCCGTTATATGCGTGACAACGTTTATAATTGAGTTCGTTATAATAATGCCGGTGGGCAACGACAAAATAAATGCTACGATTATAGAAAAATAATTTTCGAGCGAGCTAAGGAAATTGATTTTATTAGCGTCCACTCCCATAGCCTTAAACACCGTGTAATCTTTAACGCGGTCGGCAATGCTTAGACAAGATATATTGAGGATAAGTAGTATCAGTATTATGCCGCACACTATAAATAATAGTGCCTCTGTTATCTTTATAACCGAAAATAGCTGTTCAAACTGATAAGACCCTACATTATGTCTGACATATCTAAACGCGGCAGAGTGTTTTTCGCCAAGTTGTTCGACAAAATCCTCCACTTGCTCCTCCGTTCCCTTTTGCGTCGTATAGACCTTTGTGAGCCATTTTGTGTTTTCCATCAAAAATCTATATGCTATCGGCGCATTCTTTTTTATGGCGGCAAGCGGCACTATCACACCGAAAACGCCCATATCTTTATAGCTCCCGGCTACGGGAAGCTCAAGCACAAACGGCTCCTTTGCGTACACCCTAACGGCAATTTTGTCCATTTTTCCGTACGACTCGGGGATATACACTCCCTCGTCTGTATAAGTTATTTTGCCGTTGTGGTCGTACAGATTGTAGCACGGGTTAGTTTCATCTATTATACTGACCATTACGCTACTTTCCGAACCAAACCGAGTGGCGGGAAACTCAAAACAAAACATTACTCCGTCAAATAGCTCCGATCTATCTATCTCTTCCGCCACAACACTATAATCAAGATCGTCGCCATAGTTCCAATTTATGGTCGTGTCGTAGTTGTAATACATGCCGTAAACGGTGTTTTGCAAATGCGTCACCGAATTGTCGAGCAAGAAAGATGTAAATAATAGCCCAAGACAAAGCGTTGCCGATACAATCGTGAAAAACGACTTCTTTTTGTAAGAAAGGAAGTTTCTTAAACTGAGCCTATATAATACGGGAATCTTTGAGCCGCCTACCTTTACGCTCTTTTTAGCTTTACCGCGCATTAGCTGATTGGGCGTGCTTCTCATTATGCTCGCCATTGCTATAAACATAGACATCAGCGTTATCGCCGCAAGGATGACAAGCGGAACAATTATTGCAAATGCCGTCCCTACCTGCAAAATGGGCGGCAAGGTGTAAAACTGACTTAGCACCAAAATATAAATTTGAGGCAAAAACGTAATACCTAATATTGCGCCTAACACGCCGCCAATCATAACCCAAATAAAATACGGCAAAATGTATGACACAAAAATACTTGTCTTGTCAATTCCATTGGCGCTCATTACGCCTATATTATAGCTTTCGTCCTCGATACGTTTGGACATATTGACATACAAGATAAGGCAAAGCGCTATAAGGCAAATGGCAGGCAAGATGTTCATAAGCGAGCTTATTAGCTCTATGTCCGTTTGCACTCTGACTACCGAAACGTTTTCGCTCTTACTTAGCACTCTCGCAGAAGCAAAGCTTTGCCCGGTAAGCGCAGCCAGCTTTGCTCTTAACGCCTGCTCTGTTAGCTGCGATGAAACATACAACGTGTCGAGCTCTATAATGTCGGGCAAATCCACAAACACTTTAAGCACTCCCGTATCCTTTATTTGCGGGATGGAATCGCCCTTATATAAATGGTCGGGGAAGCGCGCGAGCCCGGTTATAAGTATATCTTGAGGCTGTCCCTCTATCATAACCGTGTAAACGTCGCCGGGTTTAATTCTGTTAGCATTTGCAAACGCCACGTCTATAAGGGCGTCAAACGACTGCGTGGGATTCTCGCCTTCGACTATGTCGGGAATATTGACATTAAAATCATTGTAAGTAAAAAGCGAAACTATAATATTGCGATTGATGCCATTCACTTTTAGCGTCACCGCGTCAAACGAAACTGCGCCGTCGGCACAAAGCTCGCCTCTCATCGCGTCAAATTGATTTGGTGTAAGCTGAGTAGTTACGGTGTAATCGGCGAGGTTTTGAGTTTGATAAAACTCGTCTATGCTCGCCTTGATATTGCGCCCCACCGCATTAAGTCCGCTGAAAAGAAATATACCTAAAAACGTGACCAAAAAGACACTTATATTTAGAAAAATGCCTTTTTTAAAATCTCGTAATTGCTTTTTAAGTAAATTCCTCATATACCTTTAAAAAATTAGGAGGCGCAGCCGATTGCCACACCTCCACAGCTTAGTTTGTTAAATTATTCTTTTATTAATACCCATTAAGCTAAGTTTGCTTATTCTTTGATGTTTTGCTCTTCTTCCACTACCTCTCTTACCTTAAACAATCTTGCGATTGTAAATGCAACGCAGATAACAAAGAAGATAGCCCAGATAATAAGCGAAACGATTATGCTGCTGCCGTAGTTAGCAAAGATAGTGATTGCAAGGAGCAGTAGCGCAACATCGAGTATCCAAAGCACAGCGTCATTCATGCCGATCTTGGTGTTCTTTAAAGTCTTGGCAAGATAAGCTATACCTATTATACCAAACAAAAGAATACCGAGTGCAGCGTAAAGCATAAACTTATTTTCGCTTGCCCAGCTCAAGAAGTTGGTCGCAACCAAAGCGTTCATCGCTGCAAAAGTGATAAGTGCAACTGCGCAAAGTGCGATAATGTTGAAGCTCTTAAAGAAGCTCTTAAAGTAAACCTTGGGTCCCTTTACGAACTTTTTGCCGCCGTCGGTTGCAAAGAATGAAGCGTCGGTAGCGTCCTCATCAATGCGGGTGTTGAGTCCGAGTATGCAAATGAATGTAAATACTACGATGAGTGCGAACAACCATAATGCAAGTTTAAGAACTGTGAAGTCGTAAAGTATAGCGATTACTGATACGATATTTGTAAAGAACGCATACATTACAAATGCGTCAAGCGAATTTACCGTGCGCGAAGCAAGTCTTGTTACAGCACTAATAATAAGCGATACCATAACAACCGCACCGACAAGCAACAAACCTACGGTATATGCTACTTCGGACAAGAACAATTCGGGGAATCCCTGAATGTGCGAAACCACCAAAGCGCAGAGAGTAAGGAGCGCTGCCACGGCAAGCTTCCAGAAACCAAACCTACCTACTACAACCTCGAAATATTTTTTAACAGATATATTTGCTTGAAGCACTCTCTTTACAGCATAGTAAGTGGGCTGAGCAAATTTAGCTCTTAAGATGTTAAGTACAATAAGTGCGATAAGTGCTACTGCATAATAAAGTGTATCGAGCGATGCGATATTGAATATTATCATGCCGAGCAGCAAGAACACCATAAGGAAATCAAAAGTTAAGAGTAGCGTATCTTGTGCGCCAATTTCCTTGCACTTGAGTTTCGATGCGATATAAGCGATAGTAAGCACTATGCTTATCAATGCGCAAACGATCAAAAGCCAATAAGCAATCGGGCTTTGCTCGTTTAAATTTTTAAACATTCCGACAAAGCGCACATAAAATAATACCGCAAACATTGCGAGTGCGCCGAAAACGGGTACTATAAGACCGGATTTTTTAATAAGTTCCGAATAGTAACCGCTTTTGCCATTTTTTCGGTCCATAATGTCCTCCATCATTAATATACAATATGCCAAAATGCAATTATTGCATTTATAGTATACCATATGCATTACCGTTTTGCAAATGTTTTTCTTATATAAATCTGCAAAATAACTGAAAAAAATTACACACACAAATGCTTTTACAGCAATTGTAATTGCCTTTTTATATGCTTTACTTTTGAGCCATAACCGTTTATAATGATATAATATGTACGAATTTATATTATTTGATTTAGACGGAACGCTTATCAATTCCGAAAAAGGAATTTCTCTTTCCTTATTATATGCTTTCGACAAATATAATATTAGCTACACCGGCGACCTTAAAAAATTTATAGGTCCGTCGTTTATTAACTCCTTCCCCTCCTTTTTGGGAACTGACGAGCAAATGACAGACAATCTGATTAAAGCATACAGAGAAAATTACGCAAAAAGCGGAGTTTTTCAAACTACGTTATATCGTGGCATAAAGGATTTGCTTGTTTGCTTAAAGCAGAGCGGCAAAAAGATTGCCTTAGCAACAACCAAACCCCGACACTTTGCCGAGATAATACTTAAAAGCAAGCGCATTTATAACTGCTTTGACTTTGTAGCGGGAAGCGAATTGGACGGATCTATCACCGAAAAGGACGAAGTTTTAAGGCATATTTTTAGCAATGTGAGCCTCCCCCTATCTAAGTCGGTACTTATCGGCGACACCATTTACGACTGTGACGGCGCAAAGAAAGTCGGGCTTGACTGCATAGGCGTCACATATGGATTTGGCACGAAAGACGAGCTTATTTCTCATGGAGCGAAACAAACCGCAAATTCCGTCAAAGAGTTGAAAAAAATTCTGCTTGAATAATTGACATTTTTTGTGTTAAGTTGTATCATTATTAAGTTGTATTTTACAGCACCTTAGCTACTAACGGAGGAATTATGATTACCGTACTGGAAGTAAATGACAGAAAAACATATAAGGACTTTTTTAATCTGCCTTATATTCTTTATAAAAAGGGACATCCCCATAACGTCCCACCCCTTAAATCAGAGGAAGAGGACGAGTTTGACCCCAAAGTCAACGGGGCCTTCGCTCACTGCGAATCCAAAATGTTCGTTGCCTACAAGGACGGCAAGCTCGCAGGTCGCGTTGCGGGAATCCTAAATAAAAAGTACAACGAAAAAGTCGGCGAAAAGCAAATTCGCTTTACTCGCTATGACGTTATAGACGACATCGAAGTAAGCCGTGCTCTAATCGACAGAGTTTCCGCTTGGGGCAAAGAACTCGGTATGAATAAGCTAATCGGCCCTATCGGGTTTTCCGACTTCGATAAGCAAGGCATGCTTGTTGAGGGCTTTGAGGAAATGGACCTTTACGTTACCATTTACAACTACCCCTACTATGTTACTCATATGGAACAGCTCGGCTTTACCAAAGAGGCAGACTGGATAGAGTTTGAAATCAAAGTTCCGGACAAGCCCGACGAGCGTATAGATAGGCTTTGCGACCTTACTATGAAGCGCTATGGCTTTAGATATCTCGAAATAAAGAACTTTAAATCGGTAGAGCCGTATTTTTCTATTGCTCTCAACGAAATTATGAACGAGGTCTATTATCACCTTTACGGCTATGTCACTATGAATCAGCAACAAATCGACCGCGAAACAAAGCTGATGAAGCAGATATTTATCCCCGACTGTGCAACGGCTATTATGCATGGCGACGAGCTTGTAGGTTACGGCTTTATGGCACCCAACATCAGCGAGGCACTCAAAAAGGCAAACGGGCATATCTTCCCTAAGGGATTAGTTCCTTTTATCAAAGCGCTTAAGCACTATGACAAGGTTGACTTTTACAGTATCGGCGTTCGCAAAAAGTATCAAGGCAAGGGCGTAAACGCCATGATTCTCAATAGAGGCCTCAAAAACCTTATCAAGAACGGCGTTAAATATGTCTACACCGGCCCCGAGCTTGAAACAAATAATCCGATAAATAACCAGTGGCGTGGCTTTGAGCGTCGTCAAAATCGTCGCCGCCGTTGCTGGGGAAAAGAAATTTAATAAATAAGCATAATTTAAAAGCACCGCGTTAAATCGGTGCTTTTATTATTGCTTTAATTTATTTATTGTTTACATTTTTCCGTCCAAAATATCGAGCATATCTTTAAACGGCGATAAGCTGCGGCGAAGCACTCCGTGCATTTGCGCTATTGCTATGCCGTAGTTTGTCATAGGCACACCACCCTCTTGTGCGTGACGAACGCGGCTCCCCATTTCCTTTTCGTTAAGCATACAGCCGCCGCAATGGATAACGAGCGATATTCCGGTAAGGTCAGGGAATTCCGTTCCCGACGAAAATTTAAAGTTGAGCTTTTTTCCGGTGTATTTATTCAGCCAGTTAGGGATTTTTACCGTGCCTATATCTTCACATTGACGATGGTGAGTACACCCTTCGGCAATAAGCACGGTGTCGCCGTCACGAAGCTTGTCCATCTGCGCCGCGCCTTTTATCAAAGCAGACAAACTACCTTTGTACCTTGCCATTAGTATGGAAAACGACGTGAGTAATATATCGTTCGGTGTATCGCAAGAGACCTTGCCAAATGCCTGAGAGTCGGTTATAACAATCTTAGGCTTGACGGCAAGACTGTTTAATGTGGTAGTCAGTTCGGTCTCTTGGCACACGACCGCCACACCACCTCCGTCCAAAATGTCGCGTATTGTCAGCTGCTGCGGCATTATAAGTCTGCCCTTTGGCGCAGCCGAATCTATGGGCACGACGAGCACAGCAATGTCGCCTTTATTAAGCAAATCGGCGACGATTTTTTTATCGTTTTTTGCCGCAAATTTGCCAAGCATCTCTTTAAGCTCATTTATATTTAGCCCGGTAACCGCGCTGACAAAAATGCTATTTTCGGTAGAAACCGGCACGTTTTGTAACAAATCCGCCTTATTATGCGTGACAATATAAGGGATTTTTTTGTCCTCAAAGGCTTTTATGAGCTCTTTATCCTCACTCACTAACCCTTTGGTGGCGTCCACCACAAGCACGGCGATATCGGTAAAATCAAGTGCCTGCTTTGCCTTTTTTACACGCATTTCGCCCAAAGCTCCTTCGTCGTCAATGCCCGGGGTGTCGACTATGACGACAGGCCCGAGCGGCAAGAGCTCCATAGCCTTTTTGACGGGGTCGGTCGTCGTACCTTTTACTTCCGAAACGACGGACAGCTCCTGCCCGGTAACTGCATTGACAACGCTTGACTTGCCTGCGTTGCGCATTCCGAAAAAGCCTATGTGTAATCTCTCCGCCGATGCGACGTCGTTAAGTCCCATTTTAATGTTCCTCCTTAAAATCCAAACTTATTCCTATCTGTAGCCGTTCGACAGACGTGACAATACTTCTTAAAACCTAAAATCACGCCTATTGGAATTTTTGATTTCCGCTATGTTCTGCTCTGCTATTATTCTAACCTTGTCGTTGGTGATCTTTTGCAGTTCGCGATCTATAAGCTCGAAGCCGATTTTTTTAGTTTGTTCGGAGCCGTAGTCTACAAGATACTCGGCGAGCGTCATAAGCGCGTTGGGATGACAGCAGTTGATTATCTGCCCGCTCTTGCAAAGGCTCATAAATCTATCGCCCGTCCTGCCCTCGCGATAG
>JAFLVB010000023.1:1861-25760 GCA_022508465.1 Clostridiales bacterium | reverse complement strand
GGTATCAAGACAAGGCAAAGGCAGACGCAGCTGCAGAAGACGGTAGGTTTGATTTCAACACCGCATTGACAGCGGCAACCACCCTTTACGCAGGTTGGGAGCAAAAAGAAGTTTTTTATTCTATTACCTTCTATGCCGGTGAGGGCGCTACCTTTGAGGATAACGGAAACGATACCTTTGTAATAGAAGGTATTACGCCGAATACAGAGATTGCAACCGATGACGACAGATTGCCTTCGCCTCAAAAAGACAAAGCTGCATTTGTCGACTGGTATACTTCTTCCGAGTACGCCGAAGAACATGGAGAGGAAGGCGTTTGGGACTACGTAGTCACCGCAGACACCATTCTTTATGCAGGCTGGGCAGCTATATACACGGTAACATTCCACGCCGGCGAAGGACTTTTTGAGGACGGAACCGACACCTACGAGATAGAGACCATCGAGGACACAGTATGTGATATCGACGAACTTCCCGAACTTGTAAAATTAGGCTATGATTTTGAGTGGTGGTATCTCGACGAAGATCTTACTGAGGAATGGGATGCAGATGAGCCTATAACCGCAGATATCGATCTTTATGCATGCTACATTGCAGCAGAATACGATATTACATTTGACGCAAATAAAGGTACATTCCCCAGCGTCGTTGAAATTTTAACTATCAATAAGCTTTATGGCGAAACTATTTCCAAAGCCGATTTAATTACACCTCCCACCAAGTTTGGCTATGACTTTTTAGACTGGTGCAAGGATCCCGAGGGCAACGAGCAGTGGAATTATGAACTCGATATGGTTACAGAAAATATTACCCTCTATGCAAGCTGGACAAAGAAGGATATCCCCCCTGCCCCCGAATTTAAAGGCTACAATGGAATGGGTATACCTATTAACGGCACATTCATCGGTACTATTGAAGGTGAAGAAGTTGAAATTGTATTTACTCCCGCTAAGTATGAACAAAATGTTCTGGTATCCCCGGGTTCTATTGTATGGGAAGGTCATGTTATCGAGATCGTATCCATAGTTGATAAACATATTTTCTTCATCGTTAATGTTAAAATCGACGGAGTAGAAGTTCAACTTACGAAGATGGTTGATGACACATTGAAGATTAGTCGTGAAGATTATAATGATATAATTCTTCCCAACAAAAACCGAAAAGAAATTGGCTAAACTAATAGAATATTTTTAAGGAGGATATAAATAATATTTAAAATCAGTCCGTAAATTTAAATTTTGGTTTACACAAACGCTCTTTGGCAAAAGTCAAAGAGTGTTTGTATTTTGCAGCGGATAAGCTAAGTGACGCACGCTATATTCCCCCACCAGGTCACAAGCGAAGTGTAGTGATCGGTGGAGGTAAACAAAAAAGTTGCAGCTTTAGCTACAACTTTTTTTGGTATGATATAAATTAAATTACGCAGATATGTCGACTTCTCTCGCGGCGGAGAGCATAAGCTTAATTCTATTTTCCTGATTGACACTCGACGCCGACGGATCATAGTCAATTGCCACAATATTGATATCGGGGTGCAGTTTTTTGAGCGTACGTATAGTGCCTTTGCCCACAATATGGTTAGGCAGGCACCCAAACGGCTGAGCGCAAACTATATTTGGCACGCCGGACTCATACAGAGCCGCCATCTCGGCAGGGATAAGCCAGCCCTCGCCCATCTTGACACCTTGATTTATGACTTCGTCCGCGCATTTACGCAAGTGGTCCATATCATGCGGAGGCGTAAGAGAGGCGTCAATAAACATTTGATTGATTTTCAACTGCATTTTGTGCAGCTTGTTATAAACTATTTTATACACCCATCCGCCAAATTTGTTGGTGCCGTACATACGCGCGTCGTTGACTTTGGCAAGCACGGTATAAAGAACAAAGTCGAGTAGCGTGGGGACGATAGGCTCGCAACCTTCGCTAAGCAACATCTTTTCGAGGTTGTTGTTGCCGAGCGCCGAATATTTGACATATATCTCGCCCACAATACCCACCTTGATTTTGTCTATCTTTTTGCGCTCTATCGCAGCAAAGATGTCTATGATTTGTTTGTTTATTTTTTTGTAATTCTTATATTTGCCCGTCCTGAATCGCTCGGACACTAATTTCACTGCTTCGTCGCGCGCCTTGTCGGTTTGCCCGTCTACCGCCTCATACGGCTTTATCTGGTTATAACACCACATTATAGTGTCACCGTACACAACGCAAAATGCAAGCTTCATAAGTAGCCTTGGCGACATTGGCAGCGACGAATCTTTTTCGAGCCCCGAGAAGTTTAAGGACAGTAGCGGCACATTTGGGAACTCCGAGTGTATCGCCTTGCGAGTGAGCGCGAGATAGTTGGACGCACGGCACCCTCCGCCCGTTTGGGTTATAAGTAGTGCCGTCTTGTCTAAATCGTACTTGCCGCTCTTTAAGGCGTCTATATACTGCCCCACTACGCACAAACACGGATAACAGGTGTCGTTATGCACATGCTTTAAGCCCTCGTCGATAACAGTCCTCGACGTGTTTTTGAGCGTCTCGACGGTGTAACCCTCCTGCTTTAACGCCACTTCAAAAAGCGCAAAGTGGTATGGCAGCATGTCGGGAATAAGTATCTTGTGAGTGGACTTCATTTCCTTGCGCCACTTGGGATATGTATCGGTATAATCTATCTGATTCATTTATTCGCCTCCACCGCCGCAAGCATGCTGCGCAGTCTGATTTTTACCACACCCGAGTTGTTGATCTCGTCTATCTTGATCTGCGTATATAGTTTGCCATTCTTTTCCATAATGCTGCGCACCTCGTCCGTCGTTATG
This sequence comes from Clostridiales bacterium, assembly GCA_022508465.1. Lineage (GTDB taxonomy): Bacteria > Bacillota > Clostridia > Christensenellales > Pumilibacteraceae > CAG-552. Next base: position 22,950 of record JAFLVB010000023.1, on the reverse strand, counting down.
GCGTCAAGCCCGCAACCGAACGACACAAGCTGCACTAAGTTCATATTTTTTTGTTTTGCCACAAAGTTGGCGGCGCGATAAAGCCTTGCGTGATACGTCCATTGATTTAAGACATTCACCTTGACGGGGTCGCTTTTTTCAAACACGCTGTCCTCGGATAACACCGCCACGTCAAGCGAAGTGAGCAGCTTGTTTATGCCGTGATTTATCTCATTGTCGAGGTGGTACGGTCTGCCCGCAAGCACGATTATCTGCTTGCCTTCTTTCTGCGCCCTATCCATAATTTCCTCGCCTTTTTTGCGCACGTCCTCGTGATATGCCTTAAAACTTTCAAACCCTTTATCAAGCGCCTTTTTTACACTACGGTGGGATACTTTATATTTTTTAAGCACGTTTGTCAGCGTCTTTACCGCGTTTTCGCGTTCGTTAAGGTCTATGTACGGCATTACGAAGTTGTCCGAGAGTCTATCGTTATTCGCTTTGAGTAGCTCGGGATAGTACGCAACAATGGGGCAGTTGTAATGGTTGGTCGAATGTTTTTCGTCGAGGTTATAACTCTCGCACGGCAAAAAGATAAAGTCGACACCGCTGTCCAATAGACTTTCGACATGACCATGTATCAGCTTGGCGGGATAGCAAACAGTATCCGACGCCACAGTATGTTGACCCTTAAAGTAAAGACTACGCGACGACTTTTCGCTCACTATTACCTCAAAGCCGAGCTCATTAAAGAATGTCGCCCATATCGGCAGCTGCTCGTACATAAGTAGCTGCATAGGCAAGCCCACCTTGCCTTTTGTGCCTCCGCCCTTTACGCAGCTTAGTAGCCTCTCCTGCTTGTATGCGTAAATGTCCAAGCCGCCATCGACAGGTTTAAGCCCTGCGCCGCGCTCGCACTTATTACCCGAAATATAATTTCTGCCGCCGTTAAACGACACAATGTTGATATTGCAATTGGACGTACAGCCCCTGCACATAGATGACTTGGAGGTGTACGTAAATTCGTTAAGTTCGGCTTCGGTCATGGTCGTAGACGCACCACGTATGTTCTCTTTGGCGTACAGCGCCGCACCGAAAGCGCCCATAAGCCCCGCTATGCCGGGACGAATAACGTGCTTACCCGTCTCCATTTCAAACGCGCGCAGTACGGCGTCGTTAAGGAAGGTTCCACCCTGCACAACAATGTTTTGACCTAACTTTTCGGGGTCTGTCCTTATGACCTTATAAATTGCGTTTTTGACTATTGACGACGACAGGCCCGCCGAAATATCATCTATGCCCGCGCCTTCCTTTTGCGCGTGCTTGACAGAGCTGTTCATAAATACTGTGCAACGTGAGCCGAGCTCGACAGGGTTCTTTGCAAACAGACCAACCTTAGCAAACTCGGCGATCTCCATACCCATAGCTTTAGCAAACGTCTGGATAAACGAGCCGCAGCCCGACGAGCACGCCTCGTTGAGCATTATGCCGTCGATTGCGCCGTTACGAATCTTAAAGCACTTCATATCCTGCCCGCCAATGTCTATGATAAAGTCGACATTGGGGTTAAAAAACAGAGCTGCTTTAAAGTGAGCGACAGTCTCCACAATGCCGAAGTCCGCCTTGATTGCGCTTTTTATAAGGTCTTCGCCGTAGCCTGTGACCGCACAGCCCGCAATTGTCACTCTGCCGCCGCAAAGCGCATAAAACTCCTTTAGCCTCTTTATCGTTATGTCGAGCGGCTGTCCGTTATTCTCTTGATAACACGACCACAGCAGTTTGCAATCGGTCGTTATCGCCGCAAGCTTTGTAGTTGTCGACCCCGAGTCTATGCCTATAAAGCACTCGCCCGTGTATGTATTTATATCCGCCGTAGCTAAATCCGCACTACGGTGGCGTTTTTTAAACTCCTCATATTCCGCCTCGGACGCAAAGAGCGGCTTGCCTTTGATGACGCCGTCGCCAGTCTTTGCCACCCTTATCCTTGCTATAAGCTCATCTAAACTCTCTGCCTCGACGTTATGCGCAAACAGCGCCGCGCCTATCGACATAAAGCGGGGGGCGTCGTCGGGGAAAATGGCGTTTTCTTCGGATAGCTTGAGCGTCTTAGCAAACGCGTTGCGTAAGCTCTTAAAGAAGTAGAGCGGTCCGCCTAAAAACAGCACCTTGCCCTGAATTTTGCGGCCCTGAGCAAGCCCGGACACCGTTTGATCGACTACTGCTTGGAAAATAGAAGCGGCAATATCCTCTTTGCTTGCGCCCTGATTGATAAGCGGCTGAATGTCCGACTTAGCGAAAACGCCGCATCTTGACGCTATGGGGTAGACCTTTTGCGCACGCAAAGCATACTCGTCCATCTCGCCCACGGTAATGTTGAGTAGCGACGCCATTTGGTCGATAAATGCACCCGTGCCGCCTGCACAGCTGCCGTTCATACGCTGCTCGGCACCGCCCGTTATAAATATAATTTTAGCGTCCTCTCCGCCCAGTTCGACCATAGCGTCGGCGTCCGGATAAAACTTTCTTATAGCGATATATGCCGCCTGCACTTCCTGCACAAAGGCTATGCCGCTACGCTGCGCAAAGCCCATACCCGCGCTGCCCGTAAATGCCACGCGATAATCGCCGCCGAAAAGAGAATTGATTTTCTCTAACTCGGCAAGCACCGTCTCTTTAACCTTGGCATAATGCCTGACGTATGAACTGTATGTAATTTGACCGTCATCTATAACCGTTGCTTTTACGGTTGTAGAGCCGATATCCACACCTAATAATTTAGTCATTGTTGATCCGAATATAAAAAAATTTTCAATCTAAATTAAACATATTACGGCACAAAATTGAAATTTTTGTTTTGCTATTTGTCGCTGTGTTTTGCTCCGCAAAACGCCGTTATGTTGAAATTTGTCGCTCGCAATCCCTCGCAAGCGAGTTTACCTCATTTAAATTATAGCACTCTATTGTGTTGAAAAAAAGATTTTTTTGCCCTAATTTTAAATTTGTTTTTATTCGGGCCGGTTTTGGAGTAGAAATTACAAATATTACATAAACTTAAATCAAAGGAGAATTGTTATGAAGAAAAAAGGCGCCTTTGACCAAAGTGGCAACTATAATGGAAATTTTGACCCTAACGGCAGCTATACAGGTAAATATATAAAAGAGCCCGGAACCAATGATGTCATAATCGATACCGAGCCCGAACAAGATGCCGACGACCTTTAATCCATAAGCTATCTTATATTGTAATTAAAAATGCCGACTTTATGCCGGCATTATATATTTTGTATTTTACGTTTCAGACACATCATCGTCCGTTACACTTTCGCCTGCCTCGGTATGAGTGGCGTACTTATTTATCGCGAGTGCTGCGGCGCGCTTTTCCTTACGAGAAGCGTGGATATACTGATACACGGTGATTGAAAGCCCCAAAATGAGCACGATATAGTAAATGCAAAAACGCCACAGCATCGTGCCCCAAAAGAGGAATCCGCCCGTAAGCGACTGGAATATGGCATAAAAGGCACCCTCGGCCGCACCCGCTCCGCCCGGGGTGGGCACAACGACAATGGCAGCAAAGATAAATATACTCATACACACCGTGTCATAAAAGTTTGCCGTTACGCCGCACACTCTAAGCACAAAGTACGGCAATGCGTGATACGCTATCCAGCACATGACCGAAAGCAAAGCAGAGATTACAAGGTATCGCCACTTGGAACTAAGCGCCTTCATAGAGCCCGCGTATCTTTCGACACCGTTTATGACCTTAGCCTCTGCCTTTTCGAGATTTTTGATTAGCCTTATCTTATGACCTATGCGGCATAAAAATTTTAGCGGCACCTGGATAGCCTTGGGGAAGATAGATAGAACAATTACAGCAAGGGGTATGCCCGCAAAAACAACGATACCGATATATGCCGCCACTATGAGCAGCGTGTTGCCACCCATAACCTCCGGATTGATAATAAAGACAACTATCGCCATAACCGAAAATACAAGCTGATGGACGATATAATCGGCAAGCGGAATACTGGTAGAAAGCCCCACGTCCAGCTTGCGTCCGAGGTTGAACATCTGAAACGGCTGTCCGCCCGAGCCGAACGGTGTTATAAAGTCGTAATATTTACCGAGCACCGCTGTCGAAAAGGATAGCTTGCGTCTCGGTCTACCCGTCGTGGCGCGGATAAGCAAACTCATCCTTGCCGTCATGCCCAAAAAATATAGTGTCACAAGCCCGAACAGCGCAAGCATAAAGTACCAATTCTCGCCCCAGGTCTTTAAAACAGTAGTTATGTCTACGCGCTCGTGGTTACTCGTAAACTCCACTACTATTATTATGGCTATAACGAGCAGGTTGAATAGAAGCAATGCCACCGATTTGAGTCTGCGTTTACGCTTACTCGACTGCTTGGAAAATTCGAGGACGGCAAAGGCGTCATCGTCTTTTATGTTTTCGTCTATTTTGTCCTGAAATCTCCTCATTAACCTACCTCCTACTTTTTTGAAAAAAAGTAGGCAAAAAACTTTTAATGGTGTTTGATCGGGCTCCTCTAAATGCAGGCTTGCTTACCCAAAAAACTTTTTACTGGAAATGCTTGAGCTATAGCCCAAAACGCAGGCTTGCCTGCCAATCGTTTAATTAGTGTACCATAAGGCAAAACTTTTTACAATACTTTTTGCTGATACGAAAAAGCAATTTATTAGCTTTTTTGTCTAATTAGCTCTTATTATTTCGCCTCGAGGTACAGCATTATAAGCTTGATTGTCTGCACCAAAGAGTTGATGTGCGTGCGCTCCATACCGTGCGACGCATGTATGCCGGGGCCTATAAGTGCGCCGCGCACGTCGTGACCGGCTCTGAGCATTGCACCTACATCGCTGCCGTAGAACGGATAAATGTCGAGGACGTAGTCCAGTTTATTTGCCTCGGCGTAATTTTGTAACCTCGAAACCATCTCATAATCGTACGGTCCTCCGCCGTCCTTTGCGCAGATAGAAACATCGTACTCGGTACAGCTTAGATCAAGCCCTATGCAGCCCATATCGACTGCGAGCATCTCGTCAAGGCCCTCACCCATAGGCGCACCGCCGTGACCTACTTCCTCATACACGGTAAGATAGATCTCGGTGTCGTATCTCGGCTGTTTACCTGCGTCCTTCATTGCTTTAAGAGCAGCCAGTATGCACGCAACGCTTGCCTTGTCGTCAAGGAAGCGCGACTTAATAAACCCGCTTGGGGTTATTTCGGTCTTAGGGTCGTACGCAATAATGTCGCCCACAGCTATCCCTAACTTCCTTACATCCTCGGCGTTACGAACCTGCTCGTCGATTCTTATATACATATTCTCCTCGCTGCGAGCCTTTGTCGCTGCGTCGGGATAGACGTGGCTCGACGGGCTTTTGCTAAGCACCGTACCCGTATAAACCTTGCCGCTACGAGTATGAATGCGGCAGTATTCGCCGTCGATAGTGGGGAGCTGGGGTCCGCCGATCTTGGTAAAGTTGAGCGTTCCGTCACCGCAGATAGAGCGCACCATAAGCCCGAGTGTGTCGGTATGAGCGGCAAGTCCAACCTTTTTGCCGCTTTCGCTGCCCTTAACTAATATAACGCCGCAGCCTTTATTGGTGATCTTGTACTCGTGACCAAGCTCTTTGGCTTTATTACCTATGTATTCTATTGCCTTAGTGCAATAGCTTGACGGGCTGTCTATAGCCATAAGTCCCTTTATAGTTTCGCATAAGTAGTCTTTGTCGATTTTGTTAAACATAACTCCTCCGTATTATTGTATTATTATCTTTTCCACTTGGTGATAGTGGTTTTTTACTTTTTAGCCATTTTACGTTTGGCTGTTTCCATTATAAGGGTTTTTCTATATACGTTTCCTTGATAACGCCGCCGCCTAAACACCTATTGCCGTCATACAGTACGGCATACTGTCCAGGCGTAACCGCACGCTGTTGCTCATCAAAGCTAATAAGCGCCGCACCATCCTCGAGCTTTACCGTAACACCTTGCTCGCCCTGACGATATCTGAATTTGGCAGTACATTTAAAAACTGTCGGAAGTTCCGCCTTGCCTATAATGTTAAAACTCTCCGTTTTCAGTCCCCATGTGAGCAGTTCCTCCCCTTCGCCGCACGAAACGACGAGGACGTTGTCACTTAATCGCTTCTCGACGACATACCAGCGCTCCTGCGCCTCGCCCTTAACGCCTCCTATGCCGAGGCCGCGACGCTGACCGAGAGTGTAGTACATAAGCCCACCATGCTCGCCGATTTTTCTGCCATTGGTGTCTATTATAACTCCGGGCTTAGCGGGCAGATATTCGGACAAAAAGGCACGGAACTTGCGTTCGCCTATAAAGCATATGCCCGTCGAATCCTTTTTCTTGGAGGTGATAAGTCCGTGCCTTTCGGCTATATCTCGCACCTCTTGCTTATTAAGTCCGCCAAGCGGAAACATAACGTTGCGCAGCTGCTCGGTACGCGTGTCGCACAAAAAGTATGTCTGGTCCTTGTTTTGATCCTTTGCTTTTAGTAGTGCGGGCGCGCCGTCTATTGTCGTAATATCGCAGTAATGCCCTGTCGCTATTTGGGTCCCCAGCTTTAAGGCGTAGTCTCTAAACACGCCGAACTTTATCTCGCGATTGCACAGCACATCGGGGTTTGGCGTCCTGCCCTTAGCGTACTCGTCCAAAAAATATTTAAAGACGCGTTCGCCGTATTCCTTACTAAAGTTGATAGAGTAATGAGGTATGCCAAGCTTGCCGCACACTTCCCTGACGTCCGACCAGTCTTCCGCCGCCGTGCACTGCCCGCCTTCTTCCTCCTCCCAGTTGTGCATAAAGAGTCCTATAACGTCGTAGCCGCGCTCTTTAAGTAGCAGCGCTGCCACCGACGAATCGACTCCGCCGCTCATTCCCACAACGACCGTACTCATAGGCTCGGCCTCGCATTAAGAGACATATCGGCGTAATTTACATTCTCGACAGCCGAATAGTATGCGCGCATCGCTATCATTGCCGCATTGTCGGTGCAAAGTTCTATGGGCGGATATTTGATGGTAAAGCCGCGCTTTTCACCTTCGGTTTGCAGTTTGGCGCGCAAATAAGAATTAGCCGCAACGCCGCCCGCAAGCACGATCGTCTTTAAGCCCGACCTCTTAGCCGCCTCGATGGTCGTGTCTACAAGCAAATCGACCGCCTCGGAAGTAAAAGACGCACATACGTCCGCAGCGTTTATGTCCTCGCCACGCTGATTCGCGTTGTGAATATAATTGACTACAGCCGTCTTTAATCCCGAATAACTTAACGAAAGGTCGGAGTTGACGCCCTTGTCGTGTTTGTAAAATTTTATTGTAGGCTTGCCCTCTTTGGCGAGCCTATCCACCTGCGGTCCGCCGGGATACGGTAAGCCTAATAGCCTTGCCACTTTGTCAAACGCCTCGCCTATCGCATCGTCACGGGTTGCCCCAAGCACCTCGTACTCGTTGTAGCCGCTAACCTTGTATATCGAAGTATGTCCTCCGCTTGCCACAAGCGAAATAAACGGCGGCTTGAGTTCCGTGTTTATGTAGTTGGCACAGATATGCCCCTCTATATGATTGACCTTGACAAGCGGGATGTCCTTAGCCATGCAAATCGCCTTAGCCGCCGATACGCCCACAAGCAAAGCGCCTATAAGCCCCGCACCGTACGTTACGCCTACACAGTCGATATTTTCGAGTGAAAGACCCGCATCGGATAAAGCTTTATCGACGCATGAAATTATGACGTCGGTATGACTACGCGACGCCACTTCGGGCACAACGCCGCCGTACTTGCGGTGGATGTCTATCTGCGACGCCACGACATTACTTAGCACTTGCCTGCCCTTTAGTATGGCAACGGCAGTCTCATCGCACGAGCTTTCCACCCCCATTACGACAGGGTCTTTGCCTTTAAGAAAATCAAACTTGTTTTTTGTCTTTTCGGTATACATATTACGCCTTTCGTAAATATTCAAAGATAAATTCGTCTATATTGCCGTTCATTACCGAGAACACGTCGGGCTCCTCGTAGCCGGTACGGTGATCCTTGACCATAGTGTACGGCTGGAACACATACGAACGAATTTGGCTACCCCATTCTATCTTTTTTAATTCGCCTTTAAGCTCGGCATTGCGCTCACTTAATTGGCGCTCTTTGAGTTCGACAAGCTTAGATACAAGCATCTTCATTGCCGTCTCGCGGTTTTGGATCTGGCTGCGCTCGTTTTGACACGTCACCACTATGCCAGTCGGTATATGAGTTATGCGCACCGCGCTGTCAGTCTTATTGATATGCTGACCGCCCGCACCGCCGCTGCGGAAGGTGTCCACCCTTAGCTCCTCGGGCAAAATTTTGACAGTAGTGTCGTTTTCTATCTCCGGCATTACTTCGAGAGAAGCGAACGACGTGTGCCTCCTCGCATTGCTATCAAACGGCGAAATGCGCACAAGACGATGTACGCCCTTTTCGGCTTTAAGGTAGCCATACGCGTTGAGCCCTTGCACCATAAAGGTTATGCTCTTTAATCCCGCCTCGTCGCCGTCCAAAACATCGAGCACGTCTATACTAAAACCGTTCTTTTCGGCATACATACGGTACATACGGTACAGCATTTCGGTCCAGTCCTGAGCCTCCGTTCCACCCGCGCCTGCATGCAAAGTGAGTATGGCGTTGTTCGCGTCATACTCTCCCTTAAGCAGCGTCGTAAGATGAAGCGTCTCTATCTGCGCTTCAAGCTTTGTAATAAGGTCGCTCAGCTCGCCTTCCAAGCTGTCGTCGGACTCCGCTTCGATAAGATCGACATACTCCTCGGCGTCGCGTATTTCACTACGCTTGTTTTTTAAGTCGTCCAAGCGGTCACTTAGCGCCTTTGCCTCGGCGTTTATGCTCTGCGCGCGCTTAAGATCCTTAAACAGCTCGGGGTCTTCCTGCAATTTGGTAAGCTCATTAAGGCGCTCACTTATTTTAGTAACGTCAAACGCCTCGCAGCAACCTTCAAACTTGACCTTTAAAGCCTTTATTCTTGCTTTATATTCATCTAAAACTACCATACAAACAGTTAGTTTCCGTCCTTGTGCATACAACAATGCTTATATTTTTTTCCGCTTCCGCACGGGCACGGCTCGTTAGGTCCTACCTTTTTGCCGCCCGAAACGGTTTTTACCTGTCTTGTGCCGTCGCTGTTAACTTGCAAATCCACGTTTTGCGCCTCACGCTTTTGCGGCGCCTTTTCGATATTAACGCGCATAAGATATGCAACCGTATCCTCGCGGATATTGTTGTTCATCTCTTCAAAGAGGTCAAAGCCTTCCTGCTTATACATAAGCACGGGGTCCTTTTGGCCATATGCCTGAAGTCCGATGTCACGGCGCAAGCTGTCCATAATGTCAATATGATCTGTCCACTTGGAGTCCACTATTTTAAGGAGGATTATGCGCTCGACTTCCTCAAAGTCAAGACCGACAGCGGCAGCCTCCTGAATCTTTTTGTTATATACGCTCATCATCTCGTTAAAGAGATAATCTTTAAGCTCGGATATATCGTACTTATTGAGAATGTCCTCTGTAAAGAACTCCTCCTCTTCGGGCATGAGCTTGCGCTTAACTTCCTTGTTGAGTTCCTCGTAATCCCACTCCGTCCAGTCAACCTTGGGGTTGGTGTACTCGTCGACAATGAGGTCGACTTGGCCACGCATCATGTTTACGATAGTCTCGTGTACCGATTCGCCCATAAGTATGCGGTTACGCTCCGAATACACGGTATGACGCTGTACGTTCATAACGTCGTCGTATTCAAGCACCTGCTTACGGGTACGATAGTTGCGGCCCTCGAGCTCGCGCTGAGCACTTTCGATACCGCGCGTAAGCATACCCATTTCGATAGCCTGATCTTCCTCGAGCTTGAACATTTCGGCAATACGTTTGAGTCTGTCACCACCGAAAAGTCTGATCATATCGTCTTCCATAGACAGATAGAACTTGGAGCTACCCTCATCGCCCTGACGTCCGGCACGACCGCGCAGCTGGTTGTCGATACGGCGCGATTCGTGACGCTCTGTACCTATGATGCGCAAGCCGCCTACTGCCTTGACTTCCTGCTTTTCCTTCTCGATATCGTTTTTAAACGAGTCGTAATACTCGCGGTAAACACGCCTTGCCTCCAAAATTTCGGGATCGTCGGTTTGGAAGAAGGAGGTAGCATTGTTTATAGCCTCCTCGCTCATGCCCTGAGAGCGCATACGCTGGATAGCCATGTACTCGGCATTACCACCGAGCAAAATATCGGTACCACGTCCCGCCATGTTGGTGGCGATTGTTACTTGATACTTTTTACCTGCCTGGGCTATGATCTCCGCCTCTTTGAGGTGGTTCTTTGCGTTTAAGACGTTGTGCGGAATTCGCCTTTGCGAAAGTATTTTGCTGAGCTCCTCACTCTTGTCTACCGTCGTCGTACCTACGAGTACCGGCTGACCTATCTTGTAGCACTCTGCAATGTCGTCCAAGATAGCGTTAATCTTGCCCTTGACCGTGGGGAATACCGCGTCTTGCTCGTCTATACGTTGGCTCGTCTTATTGGGCGGGATGACAACAACGTCGAGGCCGTAAATTCCGCGGAACTCGGTCTCCTCGGTCTTAGCTGTACCCGTCATACCGCACAGCTTGCTGTAAAGCTTGAAATAGTTTTGGAAGGTTATGGTCGCTCTTGTGCGGTTTTCGTTTTGAATCCTTACGTTTTCCTTAGCCTCTATCGCCTGGTGAAGTCCGTCGCTGTAACGTCTGCCCACCATGACACGTCCGGTGAACTCGTCAACGATCAAAACCTCGCCGCTGTCTACGATATAGTCGGTGTCCTTCTTCATTACATAAACGGCTTTAAGCGCATTGTTGATATAGTGATTAAGCTCACTATGCTCTACCGCCGTAAGGTCCTCGACGTTAAAGAACTTTTCCGCCTTTTTGATACCGCGCTCTGTGAGGTTGACAGCCTTCTTCTTTTTGTCAAGCTCGTAGTCGCCGTTACTTTCCTCGCCTTCCTCGGCTTTACCTTCGTCATCGGTGTTGGTGGACGCCTTTAAGCCCTTGACGAACCTGTTGGCAACCATGTACATATCGCTGCTCTTGCCGCCCGCACCAGATATTATAAGCGGAGTTCTCGCCTCGTCGATAAGAATACTGTCCACCTCGTCGATGATGGCATAGCTCAGTCCGCGCTGAACAAGCTGGTTTTGATACACTACCATATTGTCACGCAGGTAGTCAAAGCCAAGCTCGTTGTTTGTGGCATATGTGATGTCGCAGTTGTATGCCGCGCGCTTATCCTCGCTCGACATTCCGGCGATTGCCACACCTACGGTAAGTCCCAAAAAGCGGTGAACTTTACCCATCCACTCTGCGTCACGCTTGGCAAGATAGTCGTTGACCGTTACTACGTGAACGCCCTTGCCCGTGAGCGCGTTTAGGTACGACGGCAGCGTTGCCACCAACGTTTTACCTTCACCTGTACGCATCTCGGCAATTCTGCCCTGATGCAATGCGATACCACCTAAGATTTGTACGTGGAAGTGTTTCATTCCAAGTACGCGGTAGCTTGCCTCTCTTACTACGGCATACGCCTCCGGCAAGATGTCGTCGGTCGTCTCGTAATTTTCGTTAAGTCTGCGCTTAAATTCCTCGGTCTTAGCCTTGAGCTGCTCGTCTGTCAGCTTTTGCATGCTCTCGTCGAGTCTCTCGACCTTTTCGGCTAATGCCTCTAACTTTTTAAGCTGTTTGCGGTTATCTCCGCCTTTTATAAAAGATATAAGTCCCATATGATTCCTCTACTTATTTATTTTCTATTATTCTGGTTGAAATTTTTGCAAAGATTTTTTCGTCCTTGTCCTTGTTCACGTCGACGATTACGGTTAGGCTGCCGTTGCTAAAGCACCTGCCGGAACCGAAAATCGCCCTCTCTGTGTCGCGATCGCCTATAAAGTCGAAGCCGTAAACGACCAGTACTACGTCCTTGCCATGTTCGCAAAGCCTCTTGGCCCGCTCCAACGCAAGGCGGGTTATGCGCAATGTCTCTGCCGTGGTGCAGTCGAACGACGCTACAAAGTTGCCTTGTTCGAGTGCAGACTCGTATTCGGGCGCCACCCCCACAAACAGACCTATGCTCGTCGGAAACGACCCTATTATATCATTTGCGGTTGTCATTGCCATATCGGTTATTATAACCCTTTCGCCCATTTTGAGACCGGGCAAAATTCCGCTCGCTTTAGTCCCCTCAATGAGAGTACCAAAGTCACGCCTTTCGCTTACGGGAATGTCCGAAAACCATTTGCGGTTTTTGGAGGGGACTTCTCCCTCCACGCTGTTAATTACGACCAGCGTCTTGCCGCCCGCAAGGTCGGAAACAACGCCCTCTACTATGTCGCCAGTTCGCAGCATGGCGTCGCGCGCTACCGCGGCAGGCACCAGTACTCTGCCTATGCGTCCGCCGTTTACATCCTCGTACATACCGCGAACTCGCTCCCCCGTGACGTTCTCCTTAAAGACATTCCACGGCTCGTCCGTCTTACCCTCCTGTGGCAGATAATCGCTGATGATCCTGTCCGTCATACGCTTGAGTAAGTCGTCTTTACTTAATGTCGTCGGTGACTCGACCGACATCTCCATAGCCTCTTCGCGCAACAAGAAGATGTTTTTTTGGTCAAACGCATTATAGATCTTGTCATAAAGACCTTTAAGCTCGTCGGTTAGACTATCGTAGTCAACCACCTTGGTGGGCAGTCTCTTTTTTCTTGACACTTTTAACTCCTTTCTTCGTCTGCTGTAACTGCGTGTAGACTGAGATATTATACCATAGTTTGTTAAATAAATCAAATACTTTTTAAGGCAAGTTGTGGTTTTTGTTTATTTCGCTAAATAACTCAATTTTTTAGCGCACCAAATTATTTACATTTTACGGCAAAACACTCCCAATTTAGACAGCACAATTAATTATTTTTGAAAATATACCAACTTTTTTTAATTTTTGACTTTACAAATCAGCACATTTAGTATATAATTTAATATAATAAATACATAAAAGGAGAATAAATCTTATGTGTCGCAATATGTTAATTAGTGCCTTGGACAATTTAACAGACTATTTGGCGTATATTATAGTGGCGCTTATGATAATAATTTTTATCATAATAGTCGTTGTTGCCGTTAAGAAAAGGAAAAAGACCGTAGGTTATACGTCGGATGATATCGACCGTTCCGTTGACGAGGCTGCCAAGAAAAAAGCCGCCGAACGCGAAAAAATCGAAGCCAAAGAAGAACAACCTGCAGTTATAGAGAAAACAAATAAAAATGAGACTGTGACTGCGGAAAAGCCTAAAACCGAAGAACAAAAAACGGCAAAAGCCACTTCGGAAAAACCCGTAGAGAATAAAGCCGAACAAACAAAAACCGTAAAAGTGCCGGAGAAGGCAAAGACCGAGAAGCCTGCGGAGAAAGCGACAGATAAGTCCAAAGCCGAAAAGCCTGCCGCTAAGCCTTCAGATAAAACACCCGAAAAGCAGAAAGCAGAAAAGCCAAAAACAGAGCATAAAACTGTCGAGCTTGACGAAGAGGACACGGGTGAAGAACTCACCTTTGAGGCGGACGACATAGACGAGACGGAACAAAAGGAAGCGCCCAAGCGCAAGATCAGCTATCGTATACTCTATGACAAGGAGACCAAAACTTGGGAGGTTCGCAAAGACCAGGCTAAGCGCGTAATTCGCCGCGTTAAGACCAAAAAGGAAGCGCTCGAAATCGCACAAGAACTTTGTCAAAGACAGGAACTTAATTTGGTCGTTCACAAAAAGGACGGCAAGTTCCAAAAGCAACGTTAATGCAACGTGACTTTGCATCCATTTAAAATAATACAAGGGCGGTAATAGCCGCCCCCTATATGCAGGAGTAGCCTAATGGTAGGGCATCAGCTTCCCAAGCTGACTTTTGCGGGTTCGAGCCCCGTCTCTTGCTCCAATAAAAAAAAGAGCTAAAATGCTCTTTTTTTTATTGGCATGGGGTAGCGTACCATTTTTGCGCAGCAAAAAGCGGTTCGCGGTGGCGACAATGACGAATTAATCAAGTACAGATAAAACAACACTCGACACCAAGGCGCGTAGCGCCGCCGCATCCGTCTCTTGCTCCAATAAAAAAAGAGCTAAAATGCTCTTTTTTTATTGGCATGGGGTAGCGTACCATTTTTGCGCAGTAAAAATACTTGCCTTTAGCTCGTGACGTTCCGCACTTTGTGCCTCGGTTTTGGTTCGCGGTGGCGACAATGACAAGTTAATCAAGTACAGATAAAATAACACTCGACACCAAGGCGCGTAGCGCCGCCGCATCCGTCTCTTGCTCCAAAAAAAACGCTACTTGTGGTAGCGTTTTTTTATTGAATTAATACTTTCTAATCCTGTTTTACAACTTGATTCTTACCATTAGCTTTTGCCTTATACAGGGCGTCGTCTACGCGGCTGCAAAGAGCGTCGGCAGTCTCGCCGTCCTTCGCTTGGCATACGCCGAGGCTGACGGTCTGGCAACCTGCCATCTCGTAGGAAACGGAGGCAAACTCCTTGCGGATCTTTTCGGCAAGCTTAGCTGCCTTGGTTATATCACTGCTCGGCAGCAACACCATAAACTCCTCGCCGCCCCAACGCCCAACGGCAGACGGCACATCAGCCATTACCTTACTGAGAACATCACTTAGACCGATGAGCACTCTATCTCCCTCTGCATGACCATAAATGTCATTTACTTTTTTAAAGTCGTCAACGTCGAGCATGATAAGCGACACGCCTTTTTTAGTACGCTTATCCAAGGCATAACGTATTCTTCTCTCGGTCTCGGTACGGTTATAAAGATTTGTAAGTCCGTCTGTTATAGACAAGATTGCAAGTTTTTTATTCGTTTCTTCGAGCTTTTTATTAATTTCATCAAGCTCTTTGGTGGTCGCCTCGATAAAGGACACAAAGCGCCTTATAAGCGGAGTCCTTGCTTCGCTTTCGATATTATCCAGCTTTGCATCGTAGAGATCGACGATTTCATCGTTTTTCGACTCACCCTCTCTCATAGCTGCGAGAACAAGGGTGATATTAAAGTTACGCATGGCGCCGTTTGTAAACAAAAACTCGCCGCTCGTATAAAAGCCGGAAGTGGGCGCTATGCTGTTAAACAGAATTGTCTCGTCACTAATATTTTCATCACCCCAAAACGCTCGTCGTGCAGCACACGAAAAGGTCTGTATAACTTCGGGCTGGAAAGCAGCGATTTTTTGTCCGTCATGTCTGATATTGGCAAGTATGGTTTCCGGATCACCGTAAGCAATTCTTACATGGGAGCCTTCCGGTGTTTCGGTAGCCATCATCAGGGAGCCATCCTCATTTAGCCCAAGCGGACAGCGCAGGACTTCAACACCTTTATAATCCATAAAGAGGGGAAACTCCAGCGTATTGGATATGATGCTGTCACTACTGTTTTTGATGTTAAGATATCTTTGATAGATATCAAATGCAGGCTGACCGTCCAACTCGGACAAAGTTGCCCCGTCTGCTTTTGTTACGGTGAAATTTCTTGTAAGCGGTTTCCAGCCGGCAATGTAAGTACTGTAAATATGGAAGTCGCTGCCGCCGAATAGCAGGAAAACAATGCCGTGCTCAGAGATACCGTTGCCTTTGGAAAACACATATGTCGTTGTATTATCCATTTTGGGATTATACGCACCGCCGCCGAATATCTGGATATCATCCTTTAAAATGCTCATCTCGTCGCAGAATTCCCGCACAGACATACCAAGCATTGTAGCGTGCATTTCAACGGCACTCACCCAAGGATTTACGTCACAATACTCTTTGAGTTTGTCTACAACCTCTTTTGCGTTTTCTTCCGTAAAAGGAAATTGCATCAGCTTGACCTGGGTCGACGCATATTCAAAAATGGTACAGGACATAGTGATTTTCGCTTTTGATAATGCCCCATTAAAAATATTTGCATGTGTCGAACAGCCTAAATAAAGAGCATCGGGCATTTTCTCATTAATAATATCGCATACATGCTTAATATGATCTAACTCCATATCCTCCGAATATAGGCGGAACAAAACGGTATAAGCGCGATTGGACTCGCACCACCTCTTTATTACGTCTAACGCTTTACGGAAGGATGTATCATTTTTATATGCGATTTGAAATTGCTTCATGCTTTGCTCCCTAAATTAAGGCTGGTTCCCCATTTTTGAGTATGATAGTTGCAATTATATACTAAAATTCGCCATATGTCAAGAATTTTATATATATATCTTGGTTTTTTCAAGAATTTTCCCATAAAAGCAAATAAAAAGTAGCGACCTCTTTAGTCGCTACTTTTACTGATTTATAATACTTGCCAAAATTTTACATCGTCACAACCTGATTCTTGCCGTTAGCTTTTGCCTTATACAAGGCTTTGTCTACCCTT
Organism: Clostridiales bacterium; assembly: GCA_022508465.1. Classification (GTDB taxonomy): domain Bacteria; phylum Bacillota; class Clostridia; order Christensenellales; family Pumilibacteraceae; genus CAG-552. The sequence continues at coordinate 6,474 of JAFLVB010000023.1, read as the reverse complement.
ACATACAAGGCGTCGGCATTCTCGCCATGCTTTGCCTGAACTACACCGACACTTACCGTCTGCGGACCTGCTGCGTCGTACGAAATGGACGCAAACTCCTTGCGTATCTTTTCGGCAAGTTTAGCCGCTTCGTTTATGTCCTGGCCGGGGAGCAGTACCATAAATTCCTCGCCGCCCCAACGTCCCAAGTAGGAAAACGAACCGCTCGTCTCCCTTATGAGAATATCGGATAAAGCTATTATTACTTTGTCGCCTTCTTTATGTCCGTAAACGTCGTTGATGCTTTTGAAGTTGTCGATATCGAACATTATAAGAGCTAAGTTTTCCTTTGGCGCACGTTGTTCTACTGCGTTGCGTATTCGCCTCTCGATCTCGGCGCGGTTATATAGTCTCGTCAATCCGTCCGTAATCGAAGCCTGCTTAAGCTTTGCATTAAGCTCCTCAAGCTCCGCCGTAAACGCGTCAATGAACGATACCAGTCGACTTATAAGCGGAATCTTATCACTCTCGATATTGTCAAGTTTAGTGTCATATAAGTTAACAACTTCTTTTTTCGGCTCACCCTCTCTCATCGCAGCAAGGACAAGAGTGGTGTTAAAGTTGCAAACATCGCCGTTTACACGCAAAAACTCGCCCGAGGTATAAAATCCGGATGACGGTGCTACGCTGTTAAACAAAATCGTTTCATCGCTGATGTTTTCATTGCCCCAGAACGCTTTTCTTGACGCGCACGAAAAGATTTGTATAATATCCGGTCTGAAATCGGCTATGGTTTGTCCGTCGCGGCGAATACTGCTAAGAATGGTTTGCGGATCCCCGTAAGCAAATCGCACATCGGTAGCTTCGGTCATATCGGCTACCATTATAATCGAGTCGTCATCCCCCACACTCCAAAGACAGCGTTGTACATCTATGCCGTTATGGTCCATAAAAAGAGGAAACTCGAGAGTATTGGACACAAGTTTTGCGTTTCTATCCACTTTAAGAAACTTTTTATAGATATCAAAAGCAGGCTGGCCATCCAGCTCGTACAAAATCTGCCCTTGTGATTTTGTTACCTTAAACTTTCTTTTAAGCGGCCTCCACCCGGAAATAAACGTGCTGTAGGCATGAAAATCGCTTCCGCCCGCCAGTAGGAAAACAACACTTGCCTTCGAGAATTTGTTTCCTTTTGAAAACACGAAGGACTCCTTGTTGTCCATATTGGGCACACATGCGCCGCCGCCAAAGACCTGAATATCTCTTCTTAAAGTGCTCAGCTCCTCGCAGAACTCCCTTATGGGCATTCCAATTACCGTGGCGTGAATTTCTACCGCTTTAACCCATGGATTGTCCTCACAATATTCTTTAAGTCTACGCACGTCCTCTTTTAGCGTCTCTTGCGAAAAGGGCATTTGCACTATCTTGGCCTGTGTAGTCGGATATTCACAAACAGTACAATTCATAATGATTTTTGCGTTTTCCCATGCGCCGCCCAGTATGTTGGCATTTGATGTGCAGCCTAAGTATTGCGCGTCGGGCATCTTCTCGTCTATAATATCACATACATGCTTGATATGCGCTTCCTCCATATCCTCTGAGTATATGTGGAATATGGTGGCATAAGACGGGTTGTCGCTTCGCCACTTGTTGATCTCATCCAATTCTTTTATAAAGGATTTATCGGTTTTATATGTGATTTGAAATTGTTTCATACAACTCCTCGTATTTAAAGGCTACTTCTGCGTTTTAGCTTGATAATGTACTTTTACATCTTCTTCTGCCGTTGTTTTTAGCTAAAATATACACTATTTTATTATTATATACTAAAATTCTTAACAAGTCAAGGATTTTGTTTGATACCCATTTAGTAACGTTTGATACAAAAAAGCAGCGACCTAAATAGCCGCTACTTTTTATAATTTATTTTCGCATCATTCGCATTGCGTTAAGTATTGCGATTATAGCCACGCCGACGTCGCCGAACACAGCCTCCCACATACCCGCTATGCCGAATGCCCCGAGCACAAGGAAGGCAACTTTTACGACAAGCGCAAACACTATGTTTTGTATAACTATGCGCTTGGTCGCCTTACTTACCTTTATGGCGTCAACGAGCTTACTCGGCTCGTCGGTCATAAGCACCACGTCTGCCGCCTCAATGGCCGCATCGGAGCCAAGTCCGCCCATGGCGATACCCACATCGGCGCGGGCAAGTACAGGCGCATCATTGATACCATCCCCCACAAAAGCCAACTTTTTGCCCTTGCGTTTTTTACTATCAAGCTGCTCCAAAATTTCCACCTTTTGCGCGGGGAGAAGTCCGGCATGGTATTCGCTTAACTCTAATTCCTCGGCTACAGATTTCGCAATCTTTTCGTCGTCACCGGTGAGCATAACGGTGTTATCTACGCCAAAACGTTTAAGCTGAGCGATAGCAGTCTTGCTGTCCGCCTTTATCTCGTCGGCGATCACAATGCAGCCAGCATAAGTGTTATCGACAGCGATATAGACCTTTGTCCCCACTTTGTCGCACGGCGTAAACTCTATTTTTTCCGCCACCATTAGCTTGTTATTGCCGGCAACAATCTTTTTGCCGTCTACAAAAGCGCATATTCCATGCCCCGCTTTCTCTTTATAATCCTTAATAGTATCTTTGTCCACATCTTTGCCATAAGCGGTAAGGATAGACCCCGCTATCGGGTGAGTAGAAAAGCTTTCTGCTTTTGCCGCGTATTCTATAACCTTACTCCCGTCAAATCCGTTTGCCGTAACAACATCGGTAACGTTAAACACACCCTTGGTGAGCGTACCCGTCTTATCGAAAACAACAGTATCCACGCTGTTTAGAGCCTCGAGATAGTTGCTGCCCTTTACAAGCACACCGTGCTTGGACGCCGCCCCGATTCCACCAAAGAAGGTGAGCGGTATGGAAATAACCAATGCGCACGGACACGAAATTACAAGGAATACGAAGCCTCTATGAATCCAGTCGGCCCACTGCCCGCCAAACGCGAGCGGCGGTATAACTGCAAGCATTGCCGCCAAAATAACGACCACAGGTGTGTAGTAACGCGCAAACGTGGTTATAAAATTCTCGGTCGGTGCCTTTCTGCTCGACGCGTTTTCGACAAGGTCGATGATTTTTGACACCGTCGATTCGCCAAACGCTTTTGTAACCTTTATTGTAAGCACGCCGCTTATGTTGATACAGCCCGAGAGCGCTTCGTCGCCTGCATGAATATTTCTCGGTACAGATTCGCCGGTGAGCGCTTTGGTGTCGAGCATAGACTCGCCGCTTACTACTACACCGTCAAGCGGAATCTTCTCACCGGGCTTAACTACTATTATCTCGCCAACAGCTACCGTTTCGGGCGAAACTATAAGCAACTCACCGTTTCGGTTGACCGTGGCAACGTCGGGGCGTATGTCCATAAGGCCAACGATGTTCTTTCTCGAACGCTTAACCGCAATGCTCTGGAAGAACTCACCCACCTGGTAAAACAGCATAACGGCTACCGCCTCGGGATATTCGCCTATTACAAACGCACCGATAGTAGATAAAGTCATAAGGAAGTTTTCGTCAAAAATGCGACCACGTATGATGTTTTTTACTGCTTTTAGCACTACGTCGCAACCTAAAATGACATACGCCACTATTAAAAAGCTCAACTCTACCGCAAGACTTGCATTGGCAAAATACGTCAGGGCGATACCTAAGCCATAGATTATCGCGCCAACTATTAAGCGAATTATCATAATCTTGCTATTATCTTTTTCTTTATTTTCTTTTGCGGGACGCGAGGCAGATTGTACCTCCTCAACCCCAACCTTAGGCTCGTGCTTGTGAACTATCGCCTCAATCTTTTTACCCACAGTCGCAGCGGCGGAAGTTGTCACCTCAACCGTCAACGTCTGCTTTATAAGGTTGAGATTAGAGGAAACAACCTCGCTTAGACCTTCGACTTCTTTTTCGATTTTTACCGAGCAGTTAGGGCAATTTAGCCCACTAAGAAGATACGTTTTGGTGACATGGGGTGCGTTTTTTTCGCTTACACCAACATCCGGCTCGTGCTTATGTACTATCGCCTCGATTTTCTTAGTCACACTAGCAGCAGCTTCCTTCTCGACATCGATGGTGAGCGTTTGCTTAATAAGATTCACCACCGACGACGTTACGCCTTCTATCTCACCCACTTCTCGCTCGATTTTTACTGAGCAGTTGGGGCAGTTTAAGCCGCTAAGAATATACGTTTTCGTAACACAGGATGCGTTTTTTTGTTTTGTAGCCGCCACCTCATTAATATGCTCGTGGTCGCAGCAGCCATGCTCGTGATGTCCATGCTCATGCTCGTGGTCACAGCAGCCATGCCCTTCATGCTCGTGATGTTCATGGTCGTGGCCGTGGTCGCAGCAGCCATGCTCATCATGCTCGTGATGTCCATGCTCATGCTCGTGGTCGCAGCAACCATGCCCTTCATGCTCGTGATGCCCATGCTCATGCTCGTGGTCACAGCAACCATTCCCTTCATGCTCATGATGTCCATGCTCATGCTCGTGGTCGCAGCAGCCATGCTCATCATGCTCGTGATGTCCATGCTCGTGGTCGTGCTCACAGCAGCTATGCTCTTCAT
>JAFLVB010000023.1:0-1761 GCA_022508465.1 Clostridiales bacterium | reverse complement strand
CAGCTATGCTCTTCATGCTCGTGATGTCCATGCTCGTGGTCGTGCTCACAGCAGCCACATTCGCAATGTTCTTTCTCTTTTTCGTCTATCATAAAAACATCTCCAAAAGTTTATGCATTTCTTCAACTTCGCTTACGTCGCCGTTTTCCACAGCCTCCTTAACGCAAGTGTCAAGGTGATTGTTGAGGATTGCCATGCTTGCCGAACGCACCGATCTTTCCACCGCCATAAGCTGAGTAATAAGATCAATACAATCTTTATCGTCCTCAAGCATCTTTCTTATTGCCTTGATATGCCCTTCAATCGTGGCAAGTCGGTTGTCTACCGCCTTCCTAACCGCCTTTTTTTGTTGTTCGTGTTCTAAATTCATTTGCTTTCTCCTTATGCCCCACCCCCGCGGGAGGGGGGGGTGCTTATAATATAACACTATAAAATTTACTTGTCAACAGTTTTTTGCAAATTATTTTATTTTTTTCTTTTGCTAATTTATGGTTAATTTTAGTGCCTTATTGAAAATTAGTAACTTTTGTTAAATATGGGTAGACTTTTAGTCAAAAATAGTGTAAAATAAGTATAGTGGAGTAAACAACGACTATTGAAGAAACAAAGGAAAAAACAAATCAAACGCAAACAGCCTTTTTTTTCTTTTATAAAAGGCATTTTGCGTTTGTTCAAAAAGGGCCCAAAGAAGATAATCAACCTTGCCGGCGAACTTAATCCTCGCGCAATTATAATCGCAAACCACAGCGCCAAAGCCGGCCCGCTTTTGATGGAGCTGTACTTTCCACTATACCATTATGTGTGGGGTGCCGGCGAAATGTTAGGAAATTATAAGTCACGCTTCCACTATTTGCGCGATGTGTTCTATATGCAAAAGCGCGGTTTTAGCAAATTCACGGCAACAATAATAGCCACCTTTGAGGCAATATTCTCGCCGCTTATTTATAAAGGCATGCGCGTTTTGCCCACCTTCACAAACGGCAAACTGCTTGCCACCGTCAATAAGAGCATAGAGGTACTTAAAAACGATGTTTCCGTTTTGATATTTCCCGAAAATTCCAACGACGGTTACTTTGAGGAAATGACTCAATTCTTCCCCGGCTTCGTGCTACTTGCCCAGCTTTACTACCATAAGACAGGCGAGGACGTACCAATCTATCCCGTCTACTATCACCCCAAAAAGCGCATACTGTGTATTGACAAACCATGCTATGTTCAGGACTATGTGAATAAGGGACTAAGCCGCGCCCAAATAGCCGAAATCTTTAAACAAAAGGTCAACGATTTATATCACAACTATTGTTCAGACTAAAGGGTTCTTTAAGGCCTTTTATGTTGAAGATCCCAACTTATAGCATTGTAAAAACTAAAAAAGGGCGGCAGCATAAAGCCTTTTTAGCAGAGAAACAAAACGCATTTGACTGTAACCCACATAAAAAATAAAGGGCGGCATAAAGCCACCCCGTGTGTCGATTTTTAACACTCTAAGCGGCTAATGCCGCTTTTTTATTTACTACCTATTTACCTTAATCCTCTTTGCTTAATCGCTTTTTGCAATAGCTTTTTTTGCCGCATTTGGGACAACGGAGCCTTCTGGTCGTTGGCGTGTGCGGTGCACAAAGATACGCCTTCATCGTAGGTACAAATCTCTCTCCGCAATGTTTGCACTCATACACGCCCGCATCTCTTTCGAGAACGCAGGCAATTCCAACACCCGCACAAATGATGATGAACCCAAAGACAGCTAACACAATCCGCAGC
>JAFLVB010000022.1 GCA_022508465.1 Clostridiales bacterium | reverse complement strand
GCCGCATATAGTGTCATCCCTCTCAAACTACAAGCAATTCTTCGCAAAAGTGCGACTTTGCGCAGAAAATGAGGTTACAATCCCCTCACCGCCTACGGCGGAGCTCGCCTTAATACTCGCTGCCGCTCGTGACGTTCGCACTCTGCGAGTGCTCGGTTAAAAAAGGTCAATGTGCAATTACAAGCGTCCGACTATGTCCAAACGCATCTTTATTCGACCGCCATAAATACTATTTACGCAGTCGTTATCCCAACCCTCGAGCCAAATAACAACTGTGTATTTGACCTGAGCGAGAGGCTCGAAGTCGTACTCCTCTTGTCTAAGCAGTTGGACTTCGGAAATAAAGTCTTGGGTGGTGTAGTAAGTGTTCTCCGCAAGGACTGCCCTATCCTCGTCGGACTTCTCCGCAAGGGCGTAGAACGAGCCTGATCTATAGAACGCATCCTGCTCCTCATCTTTAGTAAGGGCCTCATATGTAGAGCCGAGCTGATAGTCCCACTCCTTGATAATAAGGACGCGCATAGCTGCCTCTACCTTGCCGCCGCCCATACCCTCGCGGGTGCTGATGACGGTGAGTTCCAGGTCATAGTTGACCATACCCTCCGAGAAGTTGACAAGCACAAAGGAGAATGCGAGATACTGCCTGTGATCCTCGTCGTTCTTTGGTCCGAGGCCTGTCATGATCTTACTACGGATGTTGCGCGTGGCGATGTCCTCAAAGGTGGTGTTATCCATCTCGTCAAGGACGGGGACGGACAGATGCGTGCCGAGGTCGGACATATCCTCCTCCATATAGATAGCAAGCTGTACGTCGTCACCGTGTAGGTAGATGTTAAAGTTACCAACACGCGCACCATAAACCGTAAAGCCGCAAAAAACCAAGGACAGCGACATGGTGATTACCAGAAAGTATTTTGATAGTCGCATCCATTTGATGCGCTTCATCCACTTAATTACCATAGATGCTCCTTGACCTTTTTACGGTCTGTAAAGCTATGTTGCCTACAACCGTCTTGCGGTCTGCAAAGCATTGCATAACTTTATAAAAATATTTTAATACCAAATTATATGTTTGTCAACTGTTTTTCTACATAAATTTTCAATTTTTTTTAGTTTTTGAGGCGGAATGTGGAGGTGGGACGCGACAGTCCTTGTCCTTTTTTGGCTTAATATAGTGACAAATAAAAACCTCTCGCTTTACTATAAGGAGAGGTATTTTGGGTTGTTGATTAATACAATCCCCTCAGTCTGCTCGCAAGCTCGCAGACAGCTCCCCTTGCTAAAGGGAGCCTTACATGGTGGAGGGTTATACACAATCCCCTCAGTCTGCTCGCAAGCTCGCAGACAGCTCCCCTTGCTAAGGGGCGCCTTACACAGGGGAGCCTATGATAAGGTTTACAAGCCGTAGTCTTCGGGCGGGAGAGGCTTACCGAAGAAGTAACCCTGACCGCAATGGATCTTATGGTCTTTGAGGAATTCGACGGTTACGTCATCCTCTACCATCGAAGCGACGATTTGGAAATTTTCCTTTTCCGCATAGCCGACAAGTGTGTCTACTACGCCGCCGATAAGGAAGTCATCCTGCGACTGCTCGACAAAGCTCTTGTTGAGCTTGACAAACGACACGTTAAGGTCATCGAGCATTTTGAACGAGCTCGTCTCAAGGCTGAAGTCGTCTATCGCCATCTTGAATCCGGCTTGCGTCAGACGCTCTATATTTTCGGCTACCTGCGGGATCTTGTCAAACATGGCAAACTCCACTATCTCCAAGCACACTTCGTTTGCATTGACCTTGTACTTCTTTAAGATACGGCGGAAGTCATCGACAAGTCGCGGATTCATAAGCTGTTTGGGCGAGAGGTTCATTGTAAAGAAGATGCCGTCGTTAGTCGTCTTGTGGCGGTTGTATGTAGCAAGCATTTGCTCAAACGCCCACACACCTACCCAGTTTATATCGCCCGACTGCTCCATTATGCTCAGGAACTTTGCCGGCGGAAGTACGCCCATAGTTTTTTGGTTCCAGCGCAGAAGAACCTCGTATGCGATCGTTTTGTTCAGTTGCAAGTCGAATATGGGCTGATAGTACAGCGTGAACTCCTTGTCTGCAATCGCTTGCTTGATTTCTTGATAGTATTTGTACTCCTCGCTGTCGCTGCCGATAAGATCGGACGAGTATATCGCAAAGTGGTTGAGTCCCTTGCGCTTGGACGCCGCAAGTGCTACCTCAAGGTTCTGCTTGAAGGTGTCGTAGTCGGCGCTAAACGAGTTGTATGAGCATACACCGATATTAAGGTCGAACTCTAATTTGAGGCGCAGCAACATATTTATAGGCTTGTGGCCTTCCATAAGGCAGAACGCCGAAAGGTCGGACAGGTCTTTTTTGTCCAAATCCTGCTCTAAGTAGATCATTATAGAGTCGTCGTCATATGTGCATATGCGCGAGCCCTTGGGGAAGATTTTGTAAAATCTGTCCTGTAACGAGCCCACCGCACCGTGATACTGCTTTTCTCCAAACGCCTCTATTATAGGTCTTGCGTCGTTTATCTCGATATAGAACACGGTAAAACGCGTGTTTTTGTTTGCAGACGCCAAACGCTTTTTTAAGAACTCGTCAAAGCTCTCCTTGTTAAGCGTGTCGCTTTTGAGCTTGCCGTCTATGTAAAGGCCGCGCTCCCTGCGTATCCTGAAAAACAAAAAGACGCCCGCTCCTGCCGCCAAAAGTGGCACGAGAATGGTTAGTAGTATCGAAACGCCTTTGCCTAATGCAGCTATTAATATCGAATACATAATAGTATTCCTCCCTTTATGATTTTAACATAAATCATTTGTAATGTAAATCTTAAATCGATATTTTTGCAACTGTTTTTTCGTATTATTTGAGTTTAAACTCGTCTATAAGCCTGATTGCGTCGTTTGCCGGCACAGACTTGCTTACCAACCAGCCCTGAATTATGTCTACGCCCATCTTTTTGAGCTCATTGTATTGCTCCATCGTCTCTACGCCCTCGGCTATGCAAAGCAGATTATGCTTGTTGCAGATATTTACTATCATTTCGGTTATCGATTTATCGAGCTCGTTATCGGTTACGTCCACAACAAATTCGCGGTCGATCTTAATTACGCGAACAGGCAGCTTTTTGAGATACAGCAGCGACGAGTAGCGCGTGCCGAAGTCGTCAAGGTGAATCTCTATGCCGTGCTCTTGCAATATCTCCAGCTTTTTGATAGCGTACTCGAAGTTTTGCACGAGGAATGACTCGGTTATCTCGACGCATATCGAGCCTTCCCGCAAATTGTAGCGGTCGTAAATTTCGAGGAAGCTCTCGCAGAAGCCCGCTTGCATGAGCTGTACGGGTGAGACATTGAGCGATACGGTCACGTTTTTGTCCTCTACGCTCTTTGCAAAGCGCATTGCCGTGTCAAAAATGAACTCGCTTAGCAGCAGCATGTAGCCGCTTCGCTCGGCGTACGATATGAGGTCGAATATGTCTACCATCACGTTTGCCGTTTTCTTGACGCGGAAAAGCGCCTCGAATCCGACTATCCTGCCCTCTTTGATACCGTACTGCGGTTGATACTCCATCTCGAACATGTTGTCCTCGAGCATCTCGCGAATGTCGTAGTTGAAGAAGTATTTGGAATACGCCTTTATTTCCGCCGAGTGGAATACGTAATAATCCCTTTGCTCGTCCTGCTTGGCTCTACGAAGCGCCGCCTCTGCCGATGTCATCGCGTAGTCGAAGGTGCGATGCGCCATATTATTGTCGCATACCGCAAATCCGCATTTGGTCTTTACATTGACTATGTTCTCATCTATTTTGATAGGCTCGTTGTAGCTGTCCACTATGCTCTTGAGGTCCTCTAAGAGTATCGAATAGTCCTTGCCGCCCTTATAAAGCACGCCGATGTTGTATGTGTCAAGCACATATATGTATGTAAAGCGCTTGGCTATCCTCTCATACAGCACGCTGTGTACGCTCTTTGTGAATTCACGACCAAACATGGTATCTATGTTAGGCAAATCCGCAAAGTTGATTATGCCTATGAGGAAGGTCTTGTGCTTGGGCAGGAATGAGGAGTACATCTCGTTCATCATTTCGATTTGCTTGGTTGCCTGCGAATTATACGGCATAGAGAGAAGGTCGGCTGTCAATTTTATATTGCCCTTTGTAGTCCTCTTTGCCGCGCATGCAACGAAAACTTCGTCATCGTAGCATGGGATTTTGATGGCGGTAAGGCTGTTGTCCGAGAAGTTTAAGACGTTCTCGTAAAGGCGTATGGTCTGCGGGAAGTCGGTCTTGAACGCTTCGTTGGAGCTGAGTATTCTGCCCTCGATATCTGTCGTTAGCTTGTACTTGTAGCGGTGACCGCGCTCATCGAGACCGGTGGTGACTACGTACGCCACAAATGAGCCCATTATAAACAGCGCCGAGACTACGAAGATGGCGCTCACAGACTTGCGCATGCTCGAAATCGCATGAGCAGAAGCGGTGAAGTCAATATACCCTACCGTAAAATACTCACCCTCTAAACGCGAAATTGCCAACACATAGCTTTTGTCGCCGTATTTTGCAACGCTGACTTCTGTCCCTTCCTGCGGCATTTCGGCGCCCGAGGGAATAAGCTCGCCCAAAAAGTCCCCGCTATCATACAATACGTGTCGGGAGCTGGTGACTATCGCAACGCCCTCAAACCCCCTGTCGCCGCCAAACAGCGAGGCAAACTGCGACTCGGTGAGCGACGTGGACACCGTGATACCACGTTCCTCTGCATTTGTTCTGACATCGACGGAGAGATTTTCTCCCCAGCTTTCGTACGTGCCGAGCGCGCCTTTGTTTGCGGCATTGGTTGCGGCAAACACGATGCACACTACGCTGACTATCAGCACCGCCATTATTATTATAAGGGAGGTAACTGCCTTCATCACCGTCATCTTATTAAGTTGTTTGGTATGAAACTGCATTATAGTTCCTCTATTGTTATTTGTTTTTATTGATTATCTGTTCTACTGTTGCCTTGATGGCGTCAATCGACACAGGCTTGCTCAGATGTGCATTCATGCCCGAATCGAGTGCGTTCTTAACGTCTTCGGCAAATGCGTTTGCCGTCATTGCGACAATGGGTATGGTTTTCGCCTCGGGGTGACTGCTTTCGCGTATCGCGCGAGTTGCCGCATAGCCGTTCATTACCGGCATCTGCACGTCCATAAGGATGAGGTTGTATTTGCCCGGATGACTTTGCTCGAACATCTGTACGGCGATTTTCCCGTTTTCGGCAAATTCGCATTTGGCACCCTCAATGTCGAGCAAATCCCCTATTATTTCGGCGTTTATTTCGTTGTCCTCGGCTATTAGAATGGACATACCGTCGAGCGGGTTAATGTCGCTCGTCGGACGCTGAACAGGCTGCTCGGCTAAAGCCTTAACAAGGTGCAATACGATCGTGAACGTTGTGCCGACGTTTTCCTTACTCTCCAATTCGATTGTCCCGCCCATCAGATCGATGAGGTTTTTGGTGATAGCCATTCCAAGTCCGGTGCCCTGCACCTTTCTCGTCATAGCCCTTTCCTCGCGCTCAAACGGCATAAAAATCTTCTTTTGGAACTCCTCGCTCATACCTATGCCGTTGTCCTTTACAACAAACACGACGCCCTCTATATTGCCCGAGAGCTTTTCGCCCGCTTTGACGGTAAAGTCTATCTGACCGCCTTCGGGCGTGTACTTTATGGCGTTGGAGATTAGGTTGATAAGTATCTGACTGATTCTGAGCTTGTCGCCGAGATATGACCCTAAAGCCTCATCCATACTAACATTAAAGCTATGCCCTCTGTCCTTTGCTTGCGGCACCATAACCGAGGTGATTTCGTCAAGCAGCCCCTCCATACTGAATTTGGACACATTGAGGGTGAACTTTCCGCTCTCGATTTTGCTCATATCAAGCAGGTCGTTTATTAATCCTATGAGGTGCTGGCCCGCCGATTGAATCTTTTTGTTGTATTCCGCCACTTTGTCGGGCTTATCAATCGACTGCTCGATGAGTGCGGAAAATCCGAGTACGGCGTTCATAGGTGTACGAATATCGTGCGACATGGTGGAAAGAAAGTCGCTTTTTGCCCTATTTGCGTCTTCGGCGGCGCGGAATGCTTCTCTTAGCACCAACTGATTGTGCAGCTCTTTTTCCTTTAATTCGGAGATGTTCTGGCGTGCAAAAAGCACTTCCTTAGCGCCGTTTTCGTCACGAGAAAGGCATATAAGGCTCAAATCGTCCCACCTTGTCTTACTGCCTTTTGCCATATACTCGTATCTTAAATGAGCCGTTCCGTCGCTCATATCGCGCTTAATGCCATCGATTTCCAGTCTATCGGTCAAATCGGTCTTTTCGTAGTCGTCTACAAAGGAGTTAAGCATTATGGCTTTAAAGTCGTCATAGTCGCCTTCTTGCGGGATCTCGCATCCGTCGGGATAGGTGTTGCCGATGTAGCGATATCTTTTCTCGTTGAGGTTGACGTAAATAAACCTGTCGTAGAGCTTGGCAAGACCGTCTACAACGTAAGTCATTTCCGTGTTGGCTTTAACGAGCTTTTTGTTTTGGAAGTAACCCAAAATCAGTATGATGCCTATATATATCGCAAGCGCGGTAAACAGTCCAAGCCCCAGTTGAAGTCCTTCCAAATTGGCATCTCGTTGCATTTTCGTGGTGACGGTCGCGGGAAAGGTCTGTAAAATGATCCAGTTATCAGCGCTTACACCGTTTTCGAGCGGAAGCTGCACCATACACGCATTGACAATACCCGCCCCATAACTAAAATCGAAGCTTTGCCTTTTCTCCTCACCAAAGCCGTTACTTATACAGCTTTCTATTGCCGCAAGCGTATCATCCGCCACGACATCTCTTAATAGGTCGAAGATATTGCTTGCTCCCTCGTTGGGGGAAAAATGCTCATCTGTCGTGGTAATAATAGAGCCGTCGCTGCCAAGCAGAAATACGCCCGACGGTTCCTCAAAGAATGATGCCTCGAGGATGCCCTTCATTTTGTTTTCGTCGTACCTGCCGATAAGCACGCCTATCTTGTCCTCGCCGTCGTGAACAGCAGTATAAAAGGACATCATGCTCGACTTCACGCTGGTGACGTTTGAAAATTCCTCGAGCATGCCCGCCTCGCCGACATCCATCTGCATACCGAGCATAAACGTTTTGGAGAATGTATATTCTCCCGTCTCATTGGGGTTGCTGGTTATGTTTCTCGTAAATTCGGCTCCTTCTCTAAACCCGTGCAACGTCCCGTAAAAATATGTATTACCGCCTTCCGTAACCGTCTTGGTGTCATCGACGGCGACGTAGTCTATAATGCTGAATATTGAGTTGTCAATGCGCTTTAAATCTTCGGGATAAGCGTTGCCCTCCTCGATGGTGCATATTTCCGAAATATTGCTCAAAAACCTTACCGCCGTATACAAATTGTCGGCTATGCGCGACGCGGTCTGATCGGCGGCATCGGAAACATAGTTACCGTTTTGAACGGTAACACGTTTGTTGTTGTTTATCATAAACACTACGAAAAACACAACCGTTATGGCAATTACCACCACGCCGGGTAGTAAGCGCTGCCAAATCTTCCTCTGAGTGTTCATATACCCCTTTACTCCGCCACTATTCGAGCGAACCTATTGCGTCTATAATTGTTGTGTAATGCAATTTAATCTCGTCGGGCAATGCCCCTACGTCCAAACTCCCGGCGCGCAAAATCTCGGTGATTGCGGACGAGCTACGGTACAACGAATCGAATCCGAGGTTTTGGCAAACGCCTTTTAAGGTGTGCGCCGCCAAAAACGCCGCTTTTGCATCGCTCTTATCAAGAGCGGCAATTAGCTCGGAGTAGCTCGGGTCGCCGGCAAACTTACGAACAAACTTCTTTACACGCTCCTCGGTAATAAGCCTTGCCATAGCGCCGTCGTAATCCCCGCCCGAAATCGCATAAAACTCTTTTAAATTCATATCTATCCTCTGTTTACACCCTTGTGGCGCTCGACAGCTTGTTGCGCAAAACTTCCGCCGCAACCCTACGCAAATCCTCGGGATATGCCGAGTACGACTTGCTTAGTGCATCGCGGAGCTCGTCCGCAACCTTGTCAAGCACCTGAATAAGTACGGGATTGAACGACCCACATTCGCCGTTCTTTATCATCTCGATCGCCTTTTCGTGCGAAAATGCCTTTTTGTAAATTCTATCGCTTGTGAGCGCGTCATAGACATCTGCAAGTGCCACAACCTGCGCGCACATTGGAATGTCATCCCCGCACAGCCCGTCGGGATATCCCCTGCCGTCATAACGCTCGTGGTGCCAGCGACATATCTGATAAGCCGTCTTTACAAGCGGCTCATCGGCGTAAACTGTCATCTTTTCGAGCATGGACGCGCCTATTGCCGAGTGCGTTTTCATCACCTCGAACTCCTCGCTTGTGAGCTTGCCAGGCTTGTTTAAGACCTCGGGCGCGATTGAAACTTTGCCTAAATCATGCAGCGACGACGCCGTACCGATAAGAGCGATTTCCTCATCGGACAGAGCGTACTGTGGAGAAACCTCACCAAGAGCCTTTAACAAAAGCTCGGTTATAATTCTAACATGCTGAATGTGAGGACCGCTCTCTTCGTTTCTGAACTCAACGACGTGGCTCATTATGCCTATAAGCATAGCGTTGTTGCGTTGACGCTCATAAATCTCGTCCTCCATAAGATCCAACAGCTTTTTCTGTTTTGCGTAAAGCATAAGAGTGTTAAGCACTCTTCGGCGCACAATGTTAGCGTCAAAGGGGCGAATGATATAGTCGCTGACACCGAGGTTAAACGCGCGCTCTGCAAAGGTCAACGCGTTCTCCGCCGAAATAATAATTACCGGCGTACGCTCGATACGTTTGGTCCTATTCATTTCCTCGAGGACTTCAAAGCCGTCCACTACCGGCATATTTATATCAAGGAGAACAAGCGCCAAATCGTTGTCGCTTTCCATTATTTTGATTGCCTCGGCTCCGTTAGACGCCTCAACTACATCGAACTGCCCTTCGAGAATATCGACAAGCAATTCGCGATTTAACTGTGAATCGTCAGCAATAAGAATTTTCTTTTTTATTGCATCCACCTTTTTGCGCCCCCCAAATAGTTTGCTCACCCTATATTGTACACTATAAATAAGTATTTGTCAACATATTATAACAAAATAGCTGTTTTGTTTATCTTGTCAACTCGGCTTGGTTTAAAGTCCATGCACCATTCTTAGCCGAGCAAAACGAACAAACTTAGCATTATGTGGGCCTCCACCTTGAGGGGGAAGCTGGCTGCGAGTTTACGAGCAGACTGATGAGGGTGCATATTTCTTAACCATATTAAATAGAAAAATATCTTATTTCACCCCCACCACCTACTACATAGCGTTCGCTCTTTCGAGCTCTAATGAGGCGGACTGTCCTCTATAAAGGCCCCCTTGCACAGGGGAGCCTATAAGAAGTCCCTCAATCTGCTATGCAGACTGAGGGACTGTTTTTTCTTATACACTTTCATTATTTATGTCATCTCCACCTTGCTCCGCGTTTTCATTGGGTGTATCGGTGGGAGTTGACGAATCCTCATCATCGTCCTCGTTTTTAAACTTGCCGTAGAAGTACACGCCGGCGACAATAATTGCGACTATCGCAAGGGCGTAGACGAATCCGGCCTCATACAAAAACCATTTAAAGAACAATCCGACCTTGGGGATAACAACGACGACTTCGCCCTTGATCTGATCAACAGACACAGGCAAGGTATCGACGGTAGGGTTAGCATCACCCTTAGCGATAAACGTCCCCTCCTCGTCGCCGTAATTGACAAGGCGGTGAGTAACAGGCGCTTTGCCGTCTGCCTCGATATAGGTAACAATATCGCCGAGGTCATACTCCTTCCTCGCTTTGATAATAATGAGGTCGCCCTCATCGATAGTGCCGTTCATACTGCCTGTGATGACAATCATAGAGGCATAGCCCATAAACATAGGCACAGACGACTTTTTGATGTACTTTTGCACCAAAAGCGAGCCGAGCATTATCACGATAAACAGCCCTATTACGCCGAGAAGACACCAAGCCGCAATCTTAATCGGCTTTTTTACAGAGTCCTTCATTATTTGACAATAACCTCCGCCCACACGAAGAATACAACCGAGAGTTTACCGCCTGTGCGACCGACAACCGTGTCGTTTTGGTCATGTGTGCCGTCGATCTCGAAGGGCCAGCGCCACTCGAGTGTCATAAGTTGCTCTGTGCCGGGCAGAATGATAATGTTGTAATAGTCTATATCATCTATATAATGCCAAGCACCATCGTCGTCAGCAAGATTTACACCGTTCATCTTTAAGCGATACTGCATAAACGATTGCGCATTGTAGTTTACGCCAAAAAGATATTCTTTTAAGTTAATACCGTATCTGAGGCTTGCCTCGGAATCGTTTTTGAGGATAAAATAATATTCTCCTTTGCTACTTGGCATAATTTTGTCGTCAAAGACTGCAATTTCGCCCTGAGCTTCCCAAGAGCCTTGTCTATCGGTAATCTTAAATTCGGGGATTGCCGCCCTGGGTGCAAGTAAAAGCGCAAGGATGATAAAAATAGTAACTATTATAAGTGCCACTACTAATACTATAAGCGGCTTGATTACATTGCCTGTATTTTTGGGCTTGCTTTGCGATTTCGGCATATCCACCTCCTATTGGAATTTCGCCTATCGGCGAAGTGATGTTTGAGTTAACGTTCTCGTCCTTTTGTGACCCTCCCTCAGCCAAGCACTCGCAGAGTGCGAACGCCACGGAGCGTAGCGGAGTACCCTTGAGGGGGAGGGTGGCACGAACGTAGTGAGTGACGGGGGAGGGTGCATTAAATAAAACACCTTGCTAATAATAAGGTTAAAATTTTATACCCCTCACCACCGCACGTTCGTTGCTTCGCGCCTCTCTTTGCGGAGCCTCCCCCCAAGGGTGGAGGCCACTTTAAAGGCTAATGATAATTAACTTTCCTTTACTTAATAACTGCCCTGCTTGCTAATACAAGCAGAGCAGTATGTAGTTTAATTATTTTTTAGTTTGATTTGATTAGGGCTTAGCCTGCAAACGCAGCCTTCCATTCAGTAGCAGTTTTCATCGTCTGAGCAACTGCTGCTCCAAGCGAAACCTCAACATCCAACTGTGCAGTCAAAGCTTCATAGAATTCCTGACCATCCTCATATTCGCCATATTGCGAATAATTGTCACCAAGCCATTTTATAATATTGGCAGGAAGTTGACTATATGCCTTATTAGTGTTGTCTGCAATGATACCAAGAATCGTATCCTGAGCATCTGCATCGCTCGTTACAAACTCATCTACATATCCTTCATTACCGAACGCCCATTCCCATGCAATTGTCATCTTAAAATTACTAATAGTCGTACCTGCGGGAAGATATACATACGCAGAATCATCGTCCCAAGTAACACTAAGACTATTACCCATTGTTTCCAATCCGCGAGCTACTACTTCGCTAAGTCCAGCTTTGGTTGTGGTATTCTGTCCAGATTGCTTAAAGTTTTCAAGGTCAGTTGTGGATGTCGACAACGAGCCAGCGGTCAACGTCCAGTTGATGGGACGATATGCATACTCCTCATCATCTGTCAAAACAACCGTTTTAACTATATCGAGGTCAACCTTAAGAACTGCATTTACTTCTGCAGAACCGCTGATGGTGATGTCTAATGAACCTTTTGTACCAGGCGCAACGACATTTTTATTTCTTGAACTTGCAACTACTGCGGTGGTGTTGTTATCTGTACTAGGTATAATCTTACCACTGTTATCATACTTCTGTCCAAACAAATCGTTTGCACTGGCAGTAACTGTATAACCCCATTTAGCAACTGTAGCTTGTTGTGTTGGCTTAGTTACGCTCGAGATATACTTGGCGAGAGTTGTGCCGGCGGTTGCGCCAACAGCAAGGATCAATAATAGCATCATTGCTATTACGCCAAGCCTCTTTTTGTTCTTGTTTTTTTTCATAAAAAATCTCCTTTTCGGTCAGCTTTATTTTGTAATATGTACTGACTCGAATTTTGCCTGTGATTATTAACATTACATTGCGGACCTTTGGATGCCCAAAATATAACGCTCACATTCCCCTTATCAAAAAAACAATTATGTATCGGTTTAGCCACGGTGGCAAACCAACCTATTAACCCATATAAACTTAAAGCAAGTTCATACATATATATTTTATCACTACATTTGTATTTTGTCAACTATTTATACAATTTTTTTTTGGAAAAATATATATTTGTAGGTGTTTTGATTTATTAAAAACAGCCCCTCACCGCCTTCGGCGGAGCTCCCCTTACACAGGGGAGCCTTATGTAGGCTCCTCCCCTAAGCCGAGCAAACAGACAAACTTAGCCTTATGTTCACCCCTTATGCCGGGCAATGCAAACGCAATCCTTGTAGGCCTCCCTCAGCCGAGCGCCTTTGGCGCGACCGCCACGAAGTACCCTTGAGGGGGAGGCTCCGCAAAGTTGAGTTGCGTAGCAACGAACGTGCGGTGGTGAGGGTGATAATAACATAATGTACTAAGTTCCTTAATAAGGTTAAAATTTACACCCCTCATCAGTCACCTTCGGTGCCAGCTTCCCCCCAAGGGTGGAAGCCCTTTGTTCACCACCTCGCCAGGCAATGCAAACGCAATCCTTGTAGGCCTCCCTCAGCCGAGCGCCTTTGGCGCGACCGCCACGAAGTACCCTTGAGGGGGAGGCTCCGCAAAGTTGAGTTGCGTAGCAACGAACGTGCGGTGGTACTCCGCTATCGCTTCGTGACGTTCGCACTCTGCGAGTGCTCGGTTGAGGAGGGTGAAATAAAATAAGATACTTAGTTGCTAAATAAGGTTAGAATTCATCCCCACCCCTTAGCATCACCACAAGGGTGATGCCTATTTAGGTGGATATTTTGGGGTGTGGTGCACCCCTGCTTACTTACTTTCCTCTGTAGCTGCTGCCTCTGCCTGCTTTTCCTCAAAGAAGGCTTCGTCCTGCTTACTCTTGATATTGCGTTTGATGAGTCCCTTGTCGATAAGCTCAACAACACCCTCGTACGGCACATAGTAATCCACAGATTCGCGCTCGATTTTAGTTGTGCCGATGCGTTCCATAACCACATCAATGAGCTCCATTGCGTATTTTACTCGGCGCTCGTTTTTGAGACGGTACATACACGGCGTATCGGCATATGTGGTATTGTCGGAGGCATCCTCCACTTTATACTTGCTCTCGAGATAGTCGTTAGGATTAAGCGGCAAGTATAGGCACAGCGTCTTACCGCGGTAGCTTAGTCTTGCGACAGCGTCGCGGCCAAAGCGATATGTTTCGCGCTTCCAGCTCATGCGGTCCTTAACTTTTTTGTAGGACAGTATGTAGTTTTTGAGCTCTGTATACCAATTTTTAAGCTCGTCCTCAGACTGAATAAGTCGAGCCGTAAAGCTTCTGTCATAGCGAAGAACATTCTCAACAGACTCTTCCTCGATAACAATAGGCTCTGGTGTGATATGGATGACTTCCTGAACGGGAGTCACAGTAACCGAGAAGCTGCTTACAAATCCGCCATACGAAATCATAACCGTAGGCAAATTTACCGACATATCGACGGGCAGAACGGTATAGCTGTCCACCACCTCGGCAAACGGCTCGAGATTGTAGTTTGCGTATACGACAAGTCCTGTTAAATCAAGCTCTTCGCCTAATTTGTACTCCTTGCGTACGGCGTCGGTATTAAGCGTGATGCCAATAAGCTTGCGCTCAACCGGCGGCTGCTCCATAGCTGCAACAACGACACGTTCTACCGGCGATACGCGCTCGGTGACAACAGCCACCGCATAGCTTGCAATCACACCGTGATAGGTGACTGTGACTGTCGGCTTGCCTTCTACCGTAAGGTCGGGGAGATATATAAGGCACCCCTCATAATCCTCCGGCTCTTTGCCGTCCTTTTTCAGCTGCTCTAATAGCTCGGGCGTGGCAATTGTGAACTTGTCGATAATTTCGTCAAGCGGATCGTCGCTGTAATTAGCGGTGGCAATAAGTCCGGAATAGTCGAACTGCTCACCTATTTCGTACTCGCGCTTAACCATAGATGTGTCCAACGTGAGACTTAAAAGCTGGCGCTCTGCAGTTTTGTTTCTGCGAACAATGATCATGATCGCAAATACTGCAATTTCGATAAGCAGCAGCACACCTAATACGACAAGCAGCCAAAATACTGCATTGTTATTGATATTATCCAAAAGATCTGACATTATGTCCTCCTTTTACTATATTAATATAGTTCATTTATTTAAAACTGTCAATGTTTTTGTGCTATTTTTCGCTAAATTTTTCAGTATTTTTATACCTACTAATCGTTATCTTAGCTTTTGAGTGCGGATTTTTTGCGTGCTCCCTCGCCTTTGCGTGCGGGCTTTTTGTGCGCTTCTTCGCGGTTGAATGTGCTTGTACGCGCTCATTACTTTCAATCCGTTTGTTTGCCGAAGCTTTTTTATCCTCAAGCGCAGGCAATTTGTTTTCGAGCGAGTCTTTGCTTGCAGGAGCGGAGTTTTCAACCCATTCGCGTCCATCATTTTCGGGGGCTTTTTTAAGTACGGGCGCCTCTATAGTTCTTTTTGCATTGTCACCTGTGGGGGCTTTTCCTGCGAGTGTCGGCTTATTAAGGTCTTTTTGGGAGGACGCGTCTTTTTCCTCGCTTGTACGAGCGTCGCCTGTTCTAAGAGGTTCTTCCTTCTTGCAGTCGGAGATCTTAAAAACCAGCTCGCCCAACAAGAATATCAGAATGGGTACGGACACGCTCACGATGAGCCCGGCCGGCGTTTGCATAAACATCGCCACACGCCCCATGCCCCTTATGCGGAACAGATATATGCCCACTATATTGTCCGCCGAGATGATAAACGTGTCATATACGTTGTTGGCGTCGCCCATTGTGCGGAAAGTAATGTTGCCGTTCGCGTCCGTCGCAATTTCCTTGACACGGTGGACGATCATAACGCCGTCTAAGCTCTCGGGATCGAAAAACGCGATAATGTCATCGACTTGTACGTCACGACCATCAATCTTTTTTACGAATATCAAATCTCCTTCGTTGATCGTCGGCGCCATACTGCCTGTCAAAACGTACATCTGCGACACCGAAAACAGGCTTGGCACCTCGTCCTTATTAGTTTGCCCCTTGATAATGAGGATAAGGTTAGCTATTATAAGCGGGACCATAATTACGCACACCACTATGCCGATTATTGTTAGTATGCGGCGTTTTTTTGGTTTTGGTGACGTTTCCGACTTGTCGCTTAATTTGGGGTCAGTTTGAGGTTTTAATTCTTCCATCTTGTATACGAAGTTTAACCTCCGTTGGTGTCGTCTTTATTGTCCTCGGTGCCGGTACCGCCGCCGGTAACCTCTCCGTTTCCGCCACCATTGTTGTCGTCTGTATCATCTCCGTTACCATCGGTTTTGGGAGGATCTGTTTTTTCTTCCTCTGCAGCTTTCTTTTCCCATATGTTGGTATCCTTATTACGTTTTACGCCCCATGCGTCCTCATATGCCGGAATAGTGTCATTCTCGCTGCCATTTTCGGAATCTGTCGAGCCTACAGCCTGAATTGTCTGTACTATAAACTCAATATTAAGAGCATAGCCCGGCAATGGCGGCTCTACATTTTCTTTTTGCTTAAAGTATGCAACCAAAGCATCCGTTGTGCCGTTGCTTGCAACAGGGCTTTGATAATAATAATATCCACGGAAGCCGTTAATCGCGTTATAGTCATCATCTTCGACAAGGGTCCATTGCTTACTAACATCGGCAGATGCACCTGTTGCCTTTTCAGGTTCTTCTGTCTCACCCTCTTCCTCTGAATCATTCTCTTGATTGGTCAGATTTAATGTAATCGTATAATCGGTGCCCTCTTTTGGTGTAATGAACAAAACGGTATTATCTTCCCCATTGCACAACGGGCAATCTTCACACGTACATTCGTCAGGATTGGTCTCGTCCGACTCATTGCACTTCTCACACGAGCATTCGTCTCCGCATGAGCACTCGCCGTCTTCACAAGAACAATCGTCGCCGCACAAGCATTTTGCAGACTCATCGCCCGGCTCCGTAGTTGCCTCGGGTTCATCGGGTTCCTCTGTCTCCTCCGACTCCTTGCACTTTGTGCAAGAACAATCGTCTTCGCACTCGCACACTATCAACTTCTTCCAAGTAATGATAATCGCCACACGCACATAGACGGGGTACTCGGTATTGCCCACTTGAAAACTAACGGTAATCGAATCATCGCTATTCATTCTGAGCAGCGGCCGCGCGTCTTCATAATTGACCTCCGGATCTGTCGAGCCGATAGACCCAAAATTGCCGGGCAAATTGTTGGTGCCGCGAATATACCGAGCGAGCGTCGGCGTCAAAGCAAGCGCGACAACAAGCACTGCAAGCACGACAAGCAGTGGAATAAATCGCTTAATTTGTGGCTTTTTACTTTTCATATGCTGACCTCTTTACTGTTTAGTTTCCATTGGGACTTAAGTCGCCGCTTTCTTCGGGAGTTTCTGTCGGAAGATTGATTACTTGCTGCAAATACGCTGTAAACGTCATTGAAAATGATACTCGCGGTATAACGTTACCGTTTTCGTCTTTCAACGGATTGCCGTTTTCGTCTTTCTCCGGCTCGCTGTTAAAATACTGACTGACTTTGAGCATATCGTTTTTTAGGATATGGATAACTTCCTTTGCATCGCCTTGAGAGGTCTCGGATGAGCCAATCTCAGGAATAAACGTAAAGTTATACTCAGTACCCGCTCTAAAGATGCCGTTTTTTACGCCGGCTTTATTACCAGTGAATTTATATAAGCCGTATATTACATTGCCGTTAGCGTCTGTAGCTTCCTCCCAATCCTCGGTAAGATTGTAGATTATGGCGCTGTACCTCACCTTTTGCGTCTTGCCATCTTTGTCTGTTTCTTCAAGCTCATAGGTGGGCATACCTGCCTCGGTTATCTGCACATAAAGCTCATAGCTGACCTCGTTGCTCTTAAGTTCAAGCTGGATAAACGGATCTTTGGGGATATCGATACCGGGGATCAAATTTTTGTACTCATTGCCCTTGCCGGCTTGGAGAACTTCGTCCGGACGTTTATACCTATACAAGCTTACTAAATCTATCGCACCGTCAACATCCTCGTTTCCATCTCTTTTATCGCCTATATACTCCACCTTGTGCTCCAAAAGGTTGAATTTTTCCACACCCAAACGCGCAACACCTGCTTTAGAGTCGGACGAGGTTGAATCCACATACTTAGCGTAGACACCGCTGACCGAACAAGCCGTCAGCACCACGAGGATGCAAAGAACGCAAACCACCCTAAAAAGAGTGCGACCGTTCCTGCCTTTAACTTTTACGACTTTTTCTTTATTCAAGATTGACCTCCTTGCCGCCTTAAAAGCCGGCGCTATTGTTGTTACTTACATTTGCCGCCCGAATGTGGGGGCGTTGTTACTTATTTGCGCTTTGCTGTGTGATTGCGCGCGTTAACTGTTACTTAATGTACCGCTCAAACGGAACGGGTAGCTAAATTGATTATCCAAACGGATTGCACTATCCATTACGACCAAGCGCTTTAGTTTTGCACCATCCGTTACGAGCGAGCGTCCTACTTACTTACGGCTGAGTGGATTGACTGTTGTCTTGATCTTGCCCAGGCAAGATTGGACCTTGTTCTTGCTGCTGCACATGCTCAAACGTTAGGTCTACGTGATTTTCGCCGCCCACCCAAGTTTTGTTGTTGCGCTTATGAGTAAACGTGATGACCGCCTCATAGGTAGTGGTATCAAGCTTTATCGTGCCGTTTACGAGAACGCCGTCCACTTCGGTAATCGTCCAATTTGACTTATTTGGCTCTTCTTTGCTTGTAGAAAGCACTTGCTTCTTTTTCCTGATTTCGGTTATGTTTCCATCATCATCTTCGATTTTTTCTACATACCATATCGATTCATACGTGCCGACTAACTCGCCGTCTGCTAACTCACCCGGTACAATCACGCCGCCCTCGTATCTCCAGGACCAGCTGGAAACTTCCTCGACGGTATAAGTACCTGCAACAATGTCGATAGTCGTTGACCCACCGCCCTTGACGGAAACATAGATATCCACGTCCTCGCCGGTGTCAGCCTCGGGATCGATACCCTCGGGAGTCTCGTAGCTTATAGACCTACCGTGTACGCGATAAAGGAAGCTTTCGTTAGCCTTGCTGTTCTCGCCATCCTCCTTAATAGTGAGCTTAACGGTGCCGGTCTGGAGCTTAAGTATACCAAGACGATGCGGTGGATAATAAGCACGCTCTTCTATCTGCTTATACGCGTTGTCTTTGACAACGTTATTTCCATCTATAGTGGTGGTGGTGCCGATAAAGAATGTAGAACTTTCTTTTCCCTTTGTCGTAATACTGTCTGCGTAGGCTACATAAGTCGCGATGGAGCCTGTTTTGTAATTGTTCTCATCGTTGTTCTCATCGTCCTTCTCGTTGTCGACAATTTCCTTGCTGCCCTCAGCCCAAATATCGGGAACTTTGTAGCCATCGGCATCACGCCAAATACCCGTCTCCTTTCCATCGGTAAACTCACTATCATACCAATAAAGAGAAACCGATCTGCCTGCCGAATCTCTGAGTACGTTGCCTTCCGAATCCTTCCAAATGCCTTGGGTCTTATTATACATATATATGATTTCTTGATTATCGCCTTTATACCAACCGCTTTGAGAGGGATCTTCCTCATTCTTTTTATACGTAAAGCCGTCAACTTTAGGAGGATCATTCTCTTTGTACATATACTGCAATTCGCCCTTTTCGTTTCTTTTTTGAGCCATCGTGGGCATGTATATCGGGTTTCCATCCTCATCCAATAATTCGTCGCCGTTCGCATCCTTTTTAGTACGTTGCTTCTCATTAGATGTGTAAAGACCGTTAAGGACAACGTCATTAAAGTACTTCGTTTGGAAATTTTCACCCTCGTCCTCAGCTCCGATTGTGGAGAACTGTATACCGTTACCGGTCACTCCATTGGTAGCACTGTATGCCGATAATGAATAGCCATCCGGCTCATCACCGCTTTCTTCGTTGTTATATAAGGCTAACTTGTTTGCCTCTGCCAACGAGAACTCGTAGGCGCCGACCGGGAGCTCATCCCATTTTCGCCAACCATCCTCTTCGGAAGTATTCTCGTTGCCGAACCAGCCTATAATCTCTGTCGCATTGGCGTATACGGTTACATAGCCGTGTTTGCCCTGTTTGCGATTTTGGGTGTCAACCGTAAAGGTAATCGTCCAAATACCGTATTTGTAGTGCGGATTGTCCTCCGCCCAATCAATACTTGTTCCATTTTTTTGATCATCGGGATCTTCTGCATTATAGTAATAGTAGTTGATACGGCCGAAGTCATCCATGACATTTCCGTCCTTGTCCATCGCCGTCTTGAGCGTTCTTTCAGCGAAGTCGGTATCCACAAAGCGACGAGCGGCATTCACTTTAAACTCAATGTCTTCACCGTTTGCATCATTAATCAGCTTATCCAGCTCGCCATTTTGCAGCTTAAGCTCGAGAGCCATACCGCCGCTTACAACGTTAAGCGTGTAAACCGAATAACCCTTAATCGTTCTCGGGTCGCCCTTGTACTCTCTACTGATAGTTTCGTATCTGGGATCCGTCCTGTCATTAATAATTTCATTGTCATTTTCCTTATCGTACTTCGGGCCTTCGTTTATAAGCTGAACGGTCTCCTCGGTGTTGGTGTACAACTGGGGATAATTCACGAGCTGCTGCTTGTAAACTGCGGGCTTGTACGAGGGGTTCCAGCCAAAGACGGTCTTCGTTACTTCATTACCGTCATTTGTCACGGTTATTGTTTCTCTGATGTAGCCGACATCTAAGCATTGATTACCCTTTTCGTCTTCGTAAGAATAACCGTTTACGCGCTTTTCTCTATCGAAGATAAACGCTCCGTTTACGCGATCCTCACCGGGTGCGGCGTCATACCAAACCCACTTATCCGACTTACCATTATTTCTTATAGGAAGATAGTCTGCAAAGATATCCTTACCCTCGTCGTCATGCGCGTTCAACCCGGTGTAAAAATATCTCTCGGGGTCAACATTGAATTCCTCCGGTGTCGGGACTTTACTACCGTCCTTTCCTTCATACTCTTTGCCAGTCTTGGAATCAATCCAATAACATTTACCGTTCGGGTTTCCATCCTTATTCACACCAAGCACATCGCCCTCACGGAGTGGTGTGTAGCCGATAGTAATGGCATAGCGAACACGCTCGGTATCGTCTTTTACATAGTTCTTGGTCGCCGCCGAGGCACCGGCCATAGTCTCGTTACCATCAGCGTCGTAAGTTTGCGGGTCGGGCTCAAGCTGCTCCCAGCGATAGGTCAAAATACCGACTACATCGGCACGAATACCGGTTTTATTATTAAAGACCTTGCCGTATTCATACTCCTCCGTATTAAAGCCCGTACTGTTGAGTAATCTTGCCTGTTTATTGCCATTTTCATCCTCATCAAACAAAATGTTGCCTTCCACGGGGTCATACTCGACGCTGGGCAGATACATATACGGAACAGAGAACGATTTTTGATAGTCTTCGTCGTTATTAAACTGCAGCCAGTCGTTAAGTAGCTCAAGGAGAGGCAAGTTTGCTTCATTGCTTCTCGGGTCATGCAAATATCTCTGATAAGCGTAGCGCTTGAGATAGTCGAGATAGTACGAATCGGTAATCATCGAGCCCTCGATATCTCTTAATAACTGCGCGGGCGA
The DNA here is from genome assembly GCA_022508465.1 of Clostridiales bacterium. GTDB lineage: Bacteria > Bacillota > Clostridia > Christensenellales > Pumilibacteraceae > CAG-552. The sequence continues at coordinate 5,411 of JAFLVB010000022.1, read as the reverse complement.
AACAACCTCACCCATATATATAACGTCATAAATAGGATTAACGTCAATCTGCAAAAGTTGCACGTTGACAGTCGCGCGCGGGAATCCCTTGGAGACGTATTCGTCTGTGGGATTATTCTTGTCGTCGACCTCATTCCCATTCTCCGTCTTCTTATCGTACGACTTCTTCATATCGGACGTACCGGAGTTTGCGTTGTGCCCGCTCTTTTTCGACTGAGCTTTTTTTAATTCCTTTACGATGTAACCTGCTATTACTTCATTTTTCTGTTCTTCCTTAAGCTTACTCCACGGTAACACGGTCTCGGTCGGATTGCCATCATCATCGACAATTACCCAACCTGTCTTATCGGCCAGTCCTTTGACGTATTCATTTACAAAGCTTTGCTTGTTATCATCCGTAAGGTCACCAAATTCCTCACCGAATTGCATTGTCAGCACTGCGGTGTGATGTTTTGCCTCATCCGAATCCATTGATTCGGTGTCGTACGGGTGATAGACCCAGTTCATCTTTTTATCATTACCGTTGGTGATGATGGCGTTGCCGCCTATAAAGTCGTCCTTGGCGCGCAGCCTCACTTGCGCCGTCCATACGGGTAACATTGTATTCGAGTCGACGGGGCTACTCTGAATGTCCTGATTCTCCCATCGGAGGTAATACATATCCTTCGCCGAATCGTAGCGCAAGTAAGGATCGCGCGCTCCGGGTGTGGAGTCTCCTGCGAGGTGGAAAGTGTACCAGTCTGTCGTGTCGGGGTCTAATTTGGTGACATCAATCGTCTCGGTGCGCTCTTTTAATATTGGCACTCCGTCTTTGTCAACGCCGACTTGTTCGTACCAACTTTTTACAACCTTTCCTTTCGCGTTCAGATGCCATACAATGTTGCCGTCTGCGGTTTCCAAATCGAAGCGGGGGTCGATGTAATCCTGCACGGTGTAGCCCGTCATCTTGCCGGAAATTTGCGCAAGAATCTGTTCCTCGAAAATTCTATGAACTTCCGAAAGGTCGGTGGAAGCGAAGACGTATTTCTTCAATGCGTCCGCCTGTGACGTGCCTTTTTTGCCGGCTATAGTTTTCAAGAAGTCCCTCGCCTGAGCGTATATAGTGCCATCGGTATCTATAATATTGCCGTTATCATCATACGCGTCGGCACCGCCGGGCAAATAGACGCCGAGAATGGTGTAGCCTGCAGCTTTCAGAGAGTCTGCCAATGCTTTCGATTCTTCTTTGTTACCGGTGTCTGCGCCGTCGGTAATGACGACGACAAACTTAGGTGAGTTTTCGTCGTCGCGGCGAGTCAATTTACCATCTGTCCAGGTTGTACCTAACGCATCACCCTTATTTTGGACAAGATACTCATAAAACGCCTTGAGGCCCGTATTGGTATAGGTACCGCCGGTAAGAACGTAGTTATACTGGTTGAGGCCGGCTGCGCTCGTATCATATCCAGTCGCATCGCCTTCCTTGTTGTTACTCTTTCCGCGCGTTTGCGATAGGATGCCAGCGATCTCCTGCATGTCATCCGACCAATCCAAAAGCACAAGTTCCTTGGGGTCAAACGCGGCATTGCTGAAGCGTACGGCGGAAATTTTGCTGGCGGGCGAGTACTCAAAGAGGTTGGTGTAGAACTCTGCAAGGACTCTCTGCAGCGCCTCCGTTTTCACGTATTGGTTATCGGTCAACTCATAGACATAGGAGCATTGTGTGATAGTATTATCACTTTTACTATTATCGGTGCCTCGGGAGAAGAAGCATCGCAAATTACCGTTTTCATCAATATAGAACCGGTTGGGAGAACTACTTGTTTTGTATTGTTTTTTCGTGTCCCCTCCCGAACCTGGCAAGGACGCCTTGTCTTCAACAGTTACATCTTCCACCAAGCCGAACAATCGCTTGGCTGTTTCGATTTCAGTTAAAATACCATTTTCCGATCCATGGCTGAGATAGTACCAACCGGCCTGGCCGTCACTCACGTTCAAAAGCTCGCCGAGGGTCTCCCCCTGACTCGTCTTAGCGGCAGTGGAGGTCATGGACTTATTGTCACTTGTTCGTTTATAAGTGAAGCTCTCCGCTTGCGCTCCATCCCAATATGCCAGCGGGGCATATTCCTTTGTGCTATCGTTGCCGTCAAACACGAAATAGTTGTAGGCAGCAACGCCGAGCAAGGTATCGGCAGTGTTGCGCGGGTTGAGGAGAACAGCAAGCACGTCCTCGTCAAGGAAAACATTGTTCCAGTTGATTTCGGTTTGTTGCTCATCGATGTTCGTTGTTGCCGTTGCCCCCACATAACCCACATTATAGGCACTAACGAATTGCGAGACCTCGCTTGCGCTCAGGTTGGTATCATAGACAAAGATATCGTCAAGATAAAACAGCGGATCGCCGGATGTATTGCTGGTCTCTGAGAAATAATCCTTGAAAGGTGCGAAAACGATGGCGTCGTAGGCAAGTCCATCTACCGTGACAGATGCCCGTTTGTTATTAGCCAAATAGATATCTACGTTCTCGCCATCAAAAACGAAAGTAAACCTCTGACGTTCGGTCGTAAGATTGTTCCATGCGTATCCAAACACATTGCCGATGGTAGCCAAGGCGTCTTTATTATGGCCATTATAAATTTTTAGGTCACCACCTTCACGGGTCACTCTGAAATATCCACCGGAATTCTTATTGCCGGACATTGCGCCGACATACAGAATTTCAATCGATTTGTCAAATGAATCAGATGTATCATAGGAATTCTGAAGTATGCATGAAACCGTAAAACTATTACCCGTGGGTGCTGTCAGCATAAAACCGGCATCCGCATGGCGCATATTTAATCCGTAGGTACGATTACCGGAGGGGGAATTGTTAAAGTTTATCGGAAAAGTGCCCCAAGTATATGGTGTACCATCCGAATCACTTACATCTTGACTCTTAATAATGGCCGTTTGATTGTTGAAATCAAAGCTATCCCCTTCCTCGTTGTACACAACCACCTTCGCAAAATGTTCAGGGTCAGCGGTAGAATACTTATCGCCATTATTTTTGTAATCTTCCGGATTGCGATATTTTTTGGTCTGATTGTCTTTATCTATAGAGTTATAAAACCATGTTCTGTAATTTTTGGCAGTATTACCACTACCATAATCGTACTTATTATCCTGAATCTCATAATACCCAATCAGCTTATCGTGTTGCGGATATGTATCGTAGGTCTCCGGTTTTGCATCCCCCATGGCATTGATTCTGCCAAACAGGGTGTCCCAATGCGATGGCGTAAAAGTGCGGCCGATTTTGGCGGCGATAATGTCGCAAAACTCTTTTTTAAGTCCCGGCTTACCTGCAAGATCTGCAAGAAAGTCTTTCAACTCTTTGCCCGATTCGCTCTTGTAGTCCTTATAAGTATATAAACCATCTTCATCTAATTTGATGCCCAAGCGGCTTGCCACAGCGTTATAGACATTGATTATGTTCGGCACGTCGGAAGTGAAGGCCATACTGCCCGAGGCATCGAGAACAAAGCCGAGCTGCGCGGCATACCCCTCGATATACCATGCCTCCAAATCGAGGAGGAAAATGCGGCCGTCGCCATTCTCAACAAGCGTCTTGTTGGTATGCATACCCTCGTTGGTGCTGTAGAATCTCGTGAGCTTGACGTTGTTGTAGGTATCGTCATCCAGCTCGTATTTGATGGCGCTGCACTGTTTTTTCGCCTTCTCCAAATCATCTTCCGTCCAGCAGGCAGCATCGTTGCCGTCTTGATCCTTGTACTTTACAATTTCGCCTGCCTTGTGCCCGCCCTCTTCACAAGTAACAGTTTCGCTCCAGGTGAATACTTCGGCAGTGTCGATTTCCTCCTTTCCGGGGTTAAAAACGGTACTGTCGCTTGTGCTGGGCACGGTCTTCGACCAGCTGCTATAGAACGCGTGACCTTTTACGATGTGGGTGGTATCGGAATAGCTGATCGTGACGCTCTTAAGAATTTTATTGCCGTTAGCATCCAATAAATTGTCTTCGCTATCGAACTTGGAACCCTTGTCGATCTCTTTTATGATTTCTGCGAGGGTCATGTTCGATTTATTGTAGTAATTATAAGTGACGGCGTTGCGACCTGCTGACATGGAGAAACCGCAGAAATTTTCAAGAACATCTCTGCTTTTGCTGTTTACATCTACGAGCGGCTTGACCATCAGCTCGATGGTGCCCTTACCAGATTTAACTTCCCCTATGTAAGGCGAGCCATTCAAATCGCTATCGTTCATATCAATCAATTTACCGGTGTTCTGGTTGACCATGTAGACGCGGAATTTATCATCGCCGTTTTTCGCGCCTTTTATGGGCACGATGTAGCCCTCGATGAGAACAAAGTATTCCCTGCTCTCCTTATCGTATTGCCTGTCCTTACCTTTATTGAGCTTTTCAGCCTCCGAATCGTAACCCGAGTGCCAATGTCTTATAATAAAGTGTAATGCGTCATCGCGAACTGTTATACTCTCCTCTTGTTGGGTCTCTTCCCCATCTGCTATTACGGGTACCAGCACCATTAGGGCTGCTATATTTATGGACGAAAAAAGCATAACCATAGCCATAAACAAATAGCTTAGTCGATTCTTTAGCAGCTTAATTATTTGATTTTTTGCTCGTAAGATTGTACGATTTTTCATAACTGATGCCTTCTTCGTGATATTTTACTGTCCTTATGTCAAAATGGTCCTATTTAATGCACCTTCACCCGTTCTGCTCTCAGTACTTCGCTTTTGCTCCGTGGTGTTCGCCCTTTGGGTCGGCTGAGCGCATCCACGCTCCCCCTCGATGCCTTCGGAAGGGAGGTTAATGCGGATATTATTCTTGCGCCAAGCATATTAGACTGCCTACCCACGAGTTTGGCGATATGTATTGGTTTTATGCACACAATTACATATGTGTATATTACCCCACATATTATTGCACCTATTATTATAGCACTTAAATTCGACAAATGCAATAGTTTTACTCAAATTTTTTAAATTTTTTGCTTCAAATATTTGGCTTACAGCGTCTAAAGGGTTTTTTTAGGATAAACTGGCAATGTTTTGAATAGTGAAACAATGCAAAAAAGCGCCACTTTGCGACGCTTTTTGTATACTGTCCTCAATTGTTAGCCTTAACTTATTTTATTTAGTATACTAAATTTTGGCAGATTTGTAAATGGCTTTATACTGCTTGTTCAGCCATTTCTTCTTCCAACCGCCGTGGAAGTACATGCTCCAAGTGAGTATCATTCCGATCCCCCAACCGAACGCAGTATTCCACCATATAATGCGATAACCCATAAAGGGCAGATAGCAAAGCGTGTATGTCGTGAGTGCTCTGACAAATAGCGCCGTTGTTGCAACGATTGTAGCCTTAAAGCCATTGTCCGCACCTTGAAATAAGCCGAGGATCGGGA
>JAFLVB010000021.1 GCA_022508465.1 Clostridiales bacterium | reverse complement strand
GTAACTGCAATAACCGCGCTAATTTAGGTTGACATTTGGCGGCGTTTAGTATAAACTATACACGAGGTAAAATTATGGCTTCGCTTTATCGCAAACATAGACCCGACAGTTTTTCGTCGGTGATAGGACAGGAACACGTTACCAAGACTCTCATCAATCAGATCGAGACGGGCAGAATAGGCCACGCCTATCTGTTTACGGGCAGCCGCGGAGTGGGCAAGACGACGTGCGCGAGAATTTTCGCACGGGCTATCAATTGTCTTTCGCCGGTGGACGGCTCGCCGTGCGGTGAATGCGAGGTGTGCAAGGCGCTTTCCGCTCCCAATATGGACATTTTGGAGATTGACGCGGCGAGCAACAACGGTGTAGACGACGCGCGAGAGATAAGGGAAAAGGTCAATTATCCGCCCGTCAATGGCAAGTACAAGATATACATTATCGACGAGGTGCACATGCTTACGGGTAGCGCGTTTAATGCGCTATTAAAAACGCTCGAAGAGCCGCCCGCGCATGCCGTGTTTATTCTTGCAACGACGGAAGCTCACAAGCTGCCTGCGACCATTTTGTCGAGGTGTATGAGGTTTGACTTCAGGCTTGTGCCCATAGACGAAATCGTCGAACTTTTGCGCCGTGTGTACGACGCCGAGGGAAAGAGCTACGACCTTGACGCGGTGCGTTATATCGCCGCCGCTGCCGAAGGCTCGGTGCGTGACGCGCTGTCCATTGCCGATATGTGTCTGTCGTATTCGCAGGGTAAGCTCACATACGAGCAGGCGTTAAATGCGCTGGGTGGGGTAGATAAATCCAAGATTCGTGCGCTGTTTACGGCAATAGCATCGGCTAATTGCGGCGACTGCTTTGAGGCGATCAACAATCTTGCGATAAGCGGCAAAAGCATGGGGCTTATCGCTAAGGAGATCACTTATTACGCTCGCGACTTGTTGCTGCTTAAAACCTCGCCCAAGCTTGTGGTGGAGACCGACGAGCATATCGCTATGATGAAAGAGGATTTATTGGCGGCGACGACCGAGTTTTTGACAACTGTCATAACTCTGTTTTCATCGCTCGATGCGGAGTTAAGATACTCGATTAGCCCTCGCATAGTGCTCGAGACCGCGTGCATAAGGGCGTGCAAATTAGCTGTGACCGACATTTCGGCACTTGAAGAACGCTTAAATAGATTGGAAAAGAATATAGCTCAGGGCAACTTTATTAGCGAGGTAAAACGGGAAAACGCACCTACGCCCCCCGTTGATATAAAGATGTCGGCGCCCATGGCATGGGGTAAGGTAATAAGCTACTTCCGTAACAACGAATCGACGAGGCTGCAAATGCTTATAGGTAATCATACCGACTTCGAGATCAAAAACGGCGAGTTTATAATATGGTGCGGCGACGACTATCTCGAGTTTTCGGGTCAAGCCACATTGGACGCACTCGGTCGGGCTTTTGCGGCAAACGGCATAGGGTATAAGGTCAAGGTGGATAAGCGAGTCGAAATGGACAAGGATAAGGAATTAGAGCGTCTAAAGGCACTTGTTGGCAAGGACGTCAAAGTAAATATCAAGCTTTAAGCTTGGGAATTGGGCGCGAAAGAATGTGATATTATGTAGAGCTGTTAAGTACGCCAGGAGCAAACTTTAAGTTGGTAATCTGGCGCGGGCACGGCAAGGTATAAAACCTGGCGTTTAAGTACGCATAAGCAGAGTATAAAAAGAAAAAATTTCGGAGGTATAATATGGCTAAATTTGGAGGCTACGGCGGTGGCGGCGGAATGAATATGCAAGCCATGATGAAACAGGCGCAAAAGCTTCAGGAGCAGATGGCGGCGGCTCAGGCAGAGCTTGAGGACACCGAGCTCACAGGCGAAGCGGGAGGCGGACTTGTTTCAGTCACGATCGACGGCAAAAAGAGATTACAAAGGTTGTCCATTAAGCCCGAGGCGGTAGATTTGGACGATTTGGAAATGCTCGAAGACCTTATTCTCGCCGCATACAACGAGGCATTTGCCGCGGCGGAAGAACTCGAGGCAGAACTTCTGCCTGCCGGTATGAACGGCCTTATGTAAAATGAAACAGCCTGACAGTATTATTAAGCTGATAAACAAATTTTCGTCGCTCCCCGGCGTTGGGCTTAAGACGGCGCAGAGGTTTGCGTATTCGGTTATCGATATGACCGAGGCGGAAGTCAACGACTTTTGCGAGGCGATGCAGGCGGTCAAGACCAATGTTCACCTTTGTACCGAGTGCGGCAACTTTACCGAGCGCGACGTGTGTGATATTTGCCTTAAACGCGACAAATCTGTTATTTGCGTTGTGGCGTATCCCAAGGACGTGCTGGCGCTCGACAAGGGCGGCTCGTACAAGGGCGTTTATCATGTGTTACACGGCACGCTTAGTCCGCTCGACGGGCGCGGCGCGGACGACCTCAACATCAAAAGCCTTATAAAAAGGCTGGAGGGGGTCAAGGAAGTTATTATGGCGACCAATCCCGACGTGGAGGGCGAGGCAACGGCGGCGTATCTTGCGCGGCTCATTAAGCCGTTTGGCATAAAGGTTACGCGGCTTGCGCAGGGTATAAGTATAGGTAGTGACATTGAGTATGCCGACGAGATCACGCTCGAGAGGGCGCTCGATGGCAGGACCGAAATTTAATATAAGGAGAATATCTATGATAATAACACCTGATATAAAATATATCGGCGTCAACGACCACGAGGTCGACCTCTTTGAAGGTCAGTATGTTGTGCCAAACGGCATGGCGTACAATTCGTATGCTATAATGGACGACAAAATCGCGATAATGGACACCGTGGACGCTCGTTTTACGCATGAGTGGCTTGATAATATCCAAAACGTTTTGGGTAATCGCAAGCCCGACTATCTCGTAATTCAGCATATGGAGCCCGACCACTCGGCAAACCTGTATAACTTTATGAAGGTATATAGTGAGGCGACTATCGTTTCGTCGGCTAAGGCGTTTACTATGATGAAGAACTTCTTTGGCACAGAGTTTGAGGACAGGCGCATTGTTGTGGGCGAGGGCGATACGCTAAACTTAGGCAAGCATACGCTCACATTTGTGACTGCGCCAATGGTGCATTGGCCCGAAGTTTTAGTGACGTACGATAGCTATGACAAAGTACTGTTTTCGGCAGATGGGTTTGGAAAATTCGGTGCAAACGATGTTTATGAGGATTGGGAGTGCGAGGCAAGACGCTACTATATAGGTATAGTGGGTAAGTACGGCGCGCAGGTGCAAGCACTCTTAAAAAAGGCGGCAACGCTCGATATTCAAAAGATTTGTCCGTTACACGGTCCCGTGCTTGTGGGCAATCTCGCTCATTATATTAGGCTGTATAACATTTGGTCGTCTTACGGTGTGGAGTCGGACGGTATCGTGTTGGCATACACGTCTGTTTACGGCAACACCAAAAAGGGGGTAGAACTCCTTGCCGAAAAACTTAAAGCAAAAGGCTGTCCCAAAGTGGTTGTTCACGACCTTGCAAGATGCGATATGGCAGAGGCTGTCGAGGACGCCTTCCGCTACGGCAGAATAGTGCTTGCAACGACAACATATAACGCCGGAATATTCCCGTTTATGCGCGATTTTATCGACCACTTGACAGAGCGAAACTTCTCTAATCGTACAGTTGCGTTTATGGAAAACGGCACTTGGGCACCTCTCGCCGCTAAGGTAATGAAGCAAATGCTCGAGGGTTGCAAAAACATTACCTTTGCGGAAAATACGGTGCATATAAAGTCTGCGCTTAGCGACGAAAGCAGACAGCAGATAGAAGACCTTGCCGGCGAACTTTGCTGCGATTATCTTGCTCAACACAACGAGACGGCAAACAAAAACGACCTTAATGCACTGCATAACATAGGCTACGGCGTGTACGTGGTAACGTCAAACGACGGCAAGCGTGACAACGGTCTTATAGTAAACACCGTTTCGCAGCTTGCGTCCTCGCCTAACCGCATAGCGGTGTCTATAAACAAAGATAACTATTCGCATCACGTTATCAAGCAGACCGGGATAATGAACCTTAACTGCTTGTCTATCGATGCGCCGTTTGCCGTATTTGAACGATTCGGTTTTAGTAGCGGTCGCAACGTGGATAAGTTTGAGGGATTCACGCCGCTTAGGTCGGATAACGGACTTGCGTTCTTGCCGCGATACATCAACTCGTTTATGTCGCTCAAAGTAGAGCAGTATGTCGATCTCGGCAGCCACGGAATGTTTATTTGCAGCATCACCGAGTCGCGCGTTATATCTAATGTCGAGTCTATGACATATGCGTACTATCATAAAAACGTTAAGCCAAGACCTCAGACCGAGGGCAAAAAAGGATTTGTTTGCAAGGTTTGCGGTTATGTTTACGAGGGTGACGAACTGCCCGAGGACATCATTTGCCCGCTTTGCAAGCACGGCGCAGCAGATTTTGAGCCAATAAAGTAGTTACTTTTTTGTAAAAAAGTAACCAAAAAACTTTTAAGGATATATGCTCGGGCTGTTGCCCTAAATGCAGGCTTGCCTGGTTACTTTTTTGTAAAAAGTAACCAAAAACTTTTAAACTTAATTGACAAAGTAAGTTGTAATATCTTTATTGCAACTTATTTTCTTTATTTGCAACCTTGTGACGGGTGCGGGGTAATTGACATCAGTCTTTTGCTATTATTTTTACCCCCACCACCTGGACCTCGGTCGCAGGAGCCTCCCCCTTGACAAACAAAGTCTGCTAAATATGCCAATTCAAGGGGTAGGCCTTTTTTAAAGATAAACTTATTAGTAATGGGCAACGTATTCAGACCGATTTGTAATGCAGAGTAACTGCTTTAAGGTAGAACAATAAAGAAAGGCCTACCCCTCCTGTATAGCTATTTGAATACTCTCAAAGATATTATAGGGGGAGGCTCCGTGTAATGGAGGAACGAAGTGACGAATGAAACGGTGGTGGGGGTTATAGTACATCATTAATAGGTAAGCGATGCTTATTTATATCAGCGGTTAAAATCTCCGGGCAGATGTCGCTTAGCTTTATAATAGGCTTACCTGATTTATCAGCATGGTCAAGCGTAAGCTGATGACCATCGTCCTCTATTTTAGTCCCCACAAGGACATAATCAACGATTCCGATAATGTGCTTAGCGGAATAAGTAATAGAATTTTTAGTATACATTCTTTTTTCGGGCAAGTAGATACAGTCGTCAAAGTTGATCGGTAAAATAAATTCGTCACTTTTAGTAGTTGTTGTTTTATTGTTTTGACCGATACTTTGAGTTAAATGATTATAATATGTATTTACCATAGTGTTTGGTTTTAGCTGGTTATACATTAAATAGGTAAGGGATACATCTTCTTTATAATAATTTTTAACGAAGGAAATTTTATTATTAATAAGCGTTTGAAAGAGGGAATTATTATCATTAAAGAAATGCCGAATGTTTAGATCTGTGACAAGGTGCATTACGGCATCAGCGAGAGCGTCACCGCAATAAAAAATATACGCATTAGTATCGCCGATAATAACGCACGATTTGGCATTTTGATCCATAACGTCCTCCTCGTGCCCCAAAAAATAAGGGCACCCAAAGGGTACCCTTGCATAAGTACCCATTGTGCGTAAAATTATTTCCTAACGTGGAGAATAATATGGATACAAGATGCCTGTATCCACGTTAGGGTGATTATAATTTTACGCAAATATACTATATCATAAAAAAATCTTGTTGTCAATAGAAATTTTTAAAATTATAAATTGGAATTATGAGAGCAAACATCGTGAAAAGGAGGCCTTTTTAATGGTTGCGAACTTCAGGATAATGTAAACCAAAGTTTACATTAAAACAGACACCAGTATGGTATGTGCAACTAATAGTTGTCAAAAAAGCAACTATTGGTTGCTTTTTTGACAACTATTAGTTGTCAAAAAAGCAACCAATAGTTGCGTAAATGTTACATTTGGTTGCGCGAATGTAAACTAAAGTTTACACAGATAAATAATGATACAACGCCACCTCGCTAATTAATTTGTAGCTTAATTATTCACCCCCACCACCTCTACGTTAGGCTAATGCCTTCACTCCGAGGAGCCTCCCCCTATAGTCACTTTGTGCGTTGTGACTTATTGTACGAGGGGTAGGCCTTTATTATTTGATATTGTTGAATGTAGTTGCTAACGTTACAGCTTGGTCGGAGTCCATAGCTCATTGCTTATGTGGTTATCTTTATAGAGAGCATACCCTTTGGAGTTAGTAACTAAAGCAGATATTGTTTGTCAAGGGGAGGCTCTGCAAAGTGAGGAGCAAAGAGACGAACGTGCGGTGGTGAGGGTGACTTAAATAAGATATATGCAACAAATAAGGAAAAGATTAATTCACCCTCATCAGGCTGCTCCTTCGTCGCATCCAGCTTCCCCCTCGATGCCTTCGGCAGGGGGAAGCCCAGAAAAGGTTAAGGCTCTCATCGGCCGAGCGCAGCGACCGCCACGAAGTACGCGGTGGTGGGGGTAAAAGCCTACAAATTATAAAATCAAAATTCATTAACAATTATTAATAAATCTCAAACATTCGCCAAATATTTTAAATTATCTGTATAAACCGACATTATCCTCAAATATTTGTCAAAACATTTAAAAAATTTAAAGGCATAATTACTTGCCTCATGTTATAGTGCGATATATAATATTTATGATAAAAATACATTACAAAAAGGAATAAAATTGCATGAAAACAAGAATTTTGGTAATTGATGACAATCCCGAGTTTTCGGAAGAGGTTAGAGCGGGCTTTGATCCCGAAGTGTATGACGTTGACGTTGCGGCAAATGGCAAGGAAGGACTCGAAAAGGCAGACGGCGTCGACTGCATTTTGCTCGACCTTGTCATGCCGGTAATGGACGGCTTTGCATTTTTGGAGAACTTTAACAAGAAATCGACAAAGATTATAGCCGTATCGGCGCTCAGTCAGGACGTGTTTATTGCAAAAGCGATGGAGGGCGGCTGCGATTATTATTTGCTTAAACCCGTTGCTATAGACGTTATCATCCAAAAGGTGGAGGAGGCGCTGGTGCAAAAGACGCTCAAGCGCCCTGTCAAAAACAAGACATTAGAGGAGCGGATAACCAAAATCTTTATTTCTGTAGGTATTCCGCCACATATCAAGGGGTATCAATATCTGCGAGAGGCTATCAAGCTGTCCATCGAGGATCCCGACATTATCAACAGCATAACCAAAAAGCTGTACCCCGGAGTTGCTGCAAAGTTTGACACCAGTCCGTCCAAAGTGGAGCGCGCCATAAGGCATGCGATAGAGGTCGGTTGGAACAGAGGTAAAATCGAAAACATAAATTCGCTTTTCGGCGTAAGAGTGTATTCGCAAAACGAAAAGCCGACTAATGGCGAATTTATAGCCCTCGTTGCCGACAAACTCTTATTGGAAAGCGTATGATTTTGCTGAAAATTAAAATATAAAATAACAATAAAATACAATTAAACGCAAATAAAATTCAAAATTTTTTGCGTTTAATTTTGTTTTTGGGGTTATTTGTTGACTTTTGGCATATATAGTGATATACTCATATTAAGTGCTTATATAAGGAATAGGGGAAGTCCTTTTGTTCCAATAAAGTACCGAGCACGATGCAGAAAGGAAATATGTCTAAGAAAATTAGCGGATTTACACTGATAGAACTTGTAGTAACGATAGCGGTGGTGGCGATAATGTCATCGCTATGCGTTTCTATTGTTTTCAGTACGTCCGCACTTAGGGCAGAAAAAGAGGACAAAATGGCGCTCGGCGAAATGAACAATATATTTGTTTCCGAGTGGGGTGCGGAAAGTTATGCCTATCCTCAGACTGCCGCCGACATCAAGCAGATACTATCCGAGCACGGATATCAGTTTGCCCAGCCACGCACAAAAGGCGCCGAATGGTGGTTTGACACCTCTAACGGCCGTATATGTATGGGCGTCATCAAGGGCGACAAACTGAGCTTGGATTACGATAGCAGGGTGGTTGACTTGGTACCTAACGACCAAATTATAACCGCGGACGGATTTTTGCCGAGCTTTGTATACATGGGTGAGCAATATCGCGGCATTATAGATAACTTTTTGCGTGTGGAAGTGGACGGCGATATCGGCGTTGCTCAGCAACAACTTAACTCGATTTTAAACGACGATAACTATCCTATGTATATTCGCAAAAGCCTCGCCACGCTTGCCGAAAACGCACTCTTTGTAGGTAACAACAACGTTTTGTCTTTTGCTCAAAGCGAAGAGAACCTCTCCGGAATATATGATTTTAAAGCGCAATCGGATAAGGACAGCACGGTAGCGGTGTTCACGGTAGACAGTCTTGTTCTAAACGATCAGCTTCAAAATTGTTACATAAAGAGCCTTTATATCCCGTCGGACGTAGAGGTAAATGAAATTGACGATAAAGCACTCGAAGGTAGCTGGATTCAGCGTATTCTTATAAACAAGGATATGCCAATCTTAACCGACAACAAAATTTACAACTATAACAATATTGACAATTATGACGAGAAAGAGGTAGTCCCTGTACTGAGAAAATACTATCCCAGCGAGCTACCCATTTATCAGTTAGACGAGCGCAGGATAGATAAATTTCTTAAGATTTATAGCGCCGGCTGGCACGATGGTGGGTTAGAGAATTTTGCTTCTTATTTTAGCAATGAGCTTATCCATAAGGCGGAGATTGAAACGCTCAATAGAGAGTTTTATAAACTCAGACCTTACGAGCGCAAATATGTTTTATCTTGCCGCCAAATTTACAAAAAGTTTGACCTTAGCTATAACGAGCAAATTTTAGAAACTATAAAGACGCTCGAGCATAATAAAGATGTATTAGAGGATCTTTATAATAAATTAACCGTTACTCAATTTGCGCAAGAAAAATTGTTACAGAGTAAGTTTTTGCCTGAAGGGGATATGTACTCTTTGCAAGATAAATTGTCCGAAATTGTCAGCGAAATAGATAGCGAGGCAAACGCTTGGGTTAACTTTGACAAGCTTTTTATAAAGGACGATATTTTTGCCGTCGGTGCTGTCAAACTCGGTATTGACGCTGGTAAATTTACTGCCGTAAGTAAGGGCGAGGGCAGTATTACTTTGACAGGTGTGCTGCAAGATGAGAATAATGACAATCACAAAATCAACTTTCCATTCTTAGTGCAAGGCGCATATGACAGTATTGAAATTAACAGCTTAATATTAGAGGCAAGGGAAATCACTCGCGGCGATATAAATGCGGCTAAGCACACCATTAAATCCGAATATTACGGTACGTTTGATGAAAGCGGCAAGCCGTGCGATATAACGCTCAATGTCAAAACTACCGGCGACTATATTTACGACAAGGAAAAATGGGTAATTAAGGAAGTAAAGGTAAACGGAAGTGCAATAAGTCTAAATAGTAATACGCAGAGCTTTAATATTGGCTATGCCGAAAATAACGACATAACCGTTACCGTTACGATTTGCTCGTATCTTGACCAATCTGTTACCGCGGTAATAGAGAACATACCGTTTAAAGGCAACACGTCCAATATTTTTGCATTTAACATAGATACTGTTAATAACACAATGAGCAAAAAGCGCAATGTGGCGCTTCACAGCGACGCTACTGTCGCATCTCAGTCTACTTGGACTGTCCCCGAGGGTTGTTTTGTTTACGGCAACGGGCATACCTATACCAACAAAGCAAAATCGGCGGAGGATTCTGCTTGGGCGTCGGCACATGGTGAGTTCCGCTTCCCCGCGGTAGTAACTGTCTACGGCACGGTCGAAAACTTAAAAATAGTAGCTCAAATCCCCAACCTTGCATATCGCTTCGGCTCGGTAGCATATGCCGAGGACGGTGAAACCACGACGTATAATGGGGCTGCGCACTTAATAACCTACGTCAAAGGCGAGATAAAAAACAACTACTGGACTCAAACAAATAAAAGCAGCAACTCTGTTTACTTGCTGAGTAGCCGTCTTGCTGCAGTAAGAGTTTACGGCAGTGGTGCTCTTGACACTTGCGTAGTGGAGGGCGGTCAGTATGGTATACACCTTATAGGCAGTAAAAATGAGTTAAACGGTAAACTTAACTTAGACAATGTTTGGGTCAATAATTCTCTTGCCGCAAACATTTATGTAAGTGACTACGACGGTGTAATGCAAAATCTTGCCCTCAACAATGTTCATACATACAATGCTCCCAATATGGATCCTGCGTTCCCGATACTTGTTGAGCCTAAAGTAAACGCAGCGTCGTCAAATACCAACGGCTACAAAAACGTTAAGGGCTACGGCATTATATTAAAGTATTACTACAGTTTGTTGGAAGAGAAATTATCCATAGATATAAATGATTTTTATACGCACAATCCAATTACGTATTCCAAATATTACGACTTGTTGCTACAATACACAATTCAAAACATGCAGGTAGTGGACAATGAATTCCTTAAATATTTATGGGTAGAGAGCAAAGACTATTTTGAGGTCGATTTGAAATTAATTTTGCTACATTTGGCAAATGTTGATACGGGTGCGAATATAAGCGGTACATTGGTTAACGGTGATTTTAAAAAGATAGCAAACAATAGTATAAATATGCCTATTATTTATGGTGAACAATATTTCTGGGAAATTTATGACCAAGTGCTTTGCATAAGCGATAAAGGCCAAAATACGCCGCCGTCGTCTTTAATTGGGTCATTGCATAAAATTGATAAGCGTAATACATTTGATTCGGTATTTAAATATCAAAAACCGGCTCGTGGTGCGTGCGGCATAAATGCTCGAGGCACTAATGAAGTGGCATTAAGTTTTTACAATGTTTCTACTGTCTCGGGTGGCACCTGGTCAGAACCCAATTTAGCGATTAAATAGATAATAATGGTGAGGTTGAAGGTAATTTAAATTATTTCGCTCTTTATCTCACAACACATTATGATACAAAAAAAGAGACACTTACGTGCCTCTTTTTTACTATAGTCAATTCCTATTTTCTGCAAAATCTGTGTCTGCGCTTGAGCTGTTTTCTTGACAATTATTTTCGTGAGTTAGTTCGTTTTCGATTTCTTTTTGAGCGTCGGTCACGCTGTCCACAGGCGTAATGGCTTGTGTGTCGGCATTTAAAGGAGGGGCGGGGTTTTGCATTTGTAAAGCAAGCCGCGATTCACGCTTATCCTTTCTTGCCGCATGGATATATTGGTAAACCGTCACGCTGAATCCTATTATCAGCGTAATGTAGTACACAAAGAATCTCCACAGCAGCATGCCCCAAAACAGGTACGGACCGGTGAGCGGCTTGAATATGGCTGTAAAGGATATTTCTGCAGCGCCCGCACCGCCCGGGGTGGGAATTATCGTTATTGCCGAGTAGACGTAGTAGCTCATGCTTACCGTTTCGATATAGCTGATGTTCTCTATGCCGCACGCCTTAAGCACAAGGTAGGGGATGGAGTTAAAGCCCCAGCTATACACCGCCGACAGAATTATAATGACAATGAGTGCCCGCCACTTTTTGCATATAAGCTTGAGCGACTGAGAATAGCGTTGTACGCCCGAAATGGCTTTTTGCTCTGCCTTTTCGACGTCCTTAACAAGGTGCAATTTGTGCCCGACTTTGCATATAAAGCGAGCGACCTTTGTAATAGCTTTGGGGAATAAAGAGAACAAAAGTATGGCGATAGGGGCGGCGGCGAATGCCACGAGCCCAATGTAAGCGGCTATCTCCATAAATTGTTTACCCTTCATAACATACGATGTGGTGCAGAATACGACTATCTGTATAACTATGCAGACAAACTCGTGCACAATGTATGCAGCAACAGGCAAACTTGTAGCGAGGCCTACGTCGAGCTTTCGTCCGAGGTTGAACATCTGGAACGGCTGACCGCCTGTGCCGAAAGGCGTAACATAGTCGTAATACTTGCCGAGAATTGCGGTGGATAGGGAAAGCCTAAGTCGCCTTCTGCCCGTCATCGCCTTGATAAGCGCATAGAATCTCAGTCCGAGAGCTAAAAACATAATCGTCACTACCGCAAATAGCATGACGATATATTTCCAATTTTTGCCCCAGGTTTTGAGCACGTCGCCGATGGGCACTTTTTGGTTGTTGCCCGTGACCTCGACAATAATGATTATGCCTATAACGAGTACGTTAAAAATCAGGAGAAGCAGCGATCTTGTGCGTCGCTTTTTTTTGCTCTCCCTTTGCGAAA
Source organism: Clostridiales bacterium (assembly GCA_022508465.1). Lineage (GTDB taxonomy): Bacteria > Bacillota > Clostridia > Christensenellales > Pumilibacteraceae > CAG-552. The sequence continues at coordinate 14,161 of JAFLVB010000021.1, read as the reverse complement.
ATTCGAGTACCGAATAATCGCGCTTTGCTTCCTCAAATTTTTCCTGCTCTTTCAATTTTGCCACCCTATCTATTTATGCCCATTATAGCACAAATAAAGTATAATTCAAAATAAATTAACCATAAAATGGGGAATATCCTCATTGAAATACAAGACTGTGGTAAATTTAATGAATTTGATTTAAAAATTGTGACTCTTTTCTTGACACATATTTTATATTATTGTATAATGATATCGAATATTTTGGTATTTAAAATACTATGAAAAACAAAAAGAATTATTTAAACATACAAGAGATCCATTCGGCACTACTCGGCATCCTTACGGAGTTTGATAGGATATGCAGAAAGCATAATCTCAAATATTCTCTGACCTTCGGTACGCTCATTGGTGCCGTAAGGCATAAGGGGTTTATTCCCTGGGACGACGACGTCGATGTCATTATGCCGAGGCCGGACTACGAAAAGTTCCGTTCTTTGGCTCTATCCGGGGAACTTGGCGAGCACTTCCTCTTGTCCGACGATAGGGGCAAAAAGGCTTTTTATCCCTTCCTTAAGCTTATGGACGAGCGCTATGGCATAAAAACCTGGTCGCATAGGGAAGTCCCATATCTTTACATAGACATATTTCCGCTTGACGGCGCGCCCGAAGGCGATAAAGCAATTACAAAAAAATTCCGTCGTCGTACCTTTTACAATGGGTTGGCGGCATTGGCAAGGTGGGCTGTGCCGGACAAAAAACGCTATTTGATACTGCGTTTAATCGGATTCCCGTTTTATCTTATAGGGACGCTGTACGGCAATGCGAGAGCTTCAAAAAATGCGTTAAAGAATGCGTTAAAGGACGATTACGAGTCGAGCGAAAAGGTCGCAATCTTTGTCTTCTGTCTCAGTAGGGCGGTATTGGATAGGAAGATGTTCGATGACCTTGTAGAGCTTCCGTTTGAGGACAGGAGCTTTTATGCGATTGCGGCATATGACAAATATTTAAGGAATGACTATGGCGATTATATGACGCCACCGCCTAAAAATAAGCAGGTCACTCACGGATTGAGGGTGAAAAAGTTTTCGGCTCGTCTTAGCGAAGGCATATAAACGGGACACACAACAGACAGCATAGGTAATAATATTTATTTACAATAACGACGAGGTATTTTATGCAAGCTATCATACTTGCCGCGGGCATGGGCAAACGGCTCAAAGAGCTCACAAAAAATAACACAAAATGCATGGTCAAGGTGGGCGGCATAACTTTAATCGAGCGGCTTCTAAAGCAACTCGAGCCGTATAAGCTGTCCAGAATTGTGATCGTTTTCGGCTACAAAGGCAAAACACTCGTCGATTATGTGCAGTCGCTTAATATACAAACGCCCGTCGAATTTGTGGAAAATCCTATATACGAAAAGACCAACAACATATATTCGCTGTATCTTGCTAAAGAGTATCTTGCGGCAGAGGACACCTTGCTGTTCGAGTCCGACCTTATATTCGAGGATTCGGTTATACAAACGGTTATAAACGACAGCCGGCCGACGCTTGCTCTCGTGGACAAGTATCAAAGCTGGATGGACGGCACTTGTGTCCGACTAACGGCGGGTGACGAAATATCCGAATTTATTCCGGGCAACAAGCTGTGCGCTTCGGACGCGGCACATTATTACAAAACGGTCAATGTGTATAAGTTCAGCAAACACTTTTCTAAAGATTATTATATTCCCTCCCTCGAGGAGTATTGCACCGCCTATGGGCTTAACGAATACTATGAGCAGGTGCTTAAGGTCATAGTTATGCTCAAAAGCTGCGAGCTCAGAGCGTTGCGACTGAGCGGACAAAAGTGGTACGAAATAGACGATGCTCACGACCTCGCCATGGCAGAGTCGATATTTAGAGGGTGATAAAACCAAAGCAGATACAAGGCAGATACGGCAGTAAAGATGGCTATATAAGACGAGGCCATCTGCGTCCCAAATGTTCGATTTCTGTTAATTAATGGAACTCATATATACTTAGGATAAAATGATCACTTTATAAAATCAAAAGACTATAATGGTAATAATTAATTGCAGCAGTTTTTGTAAGATATCTTTTCTATAAATCCACTAATAATTAAAAAGCTGCTGATCTGATAAACTTAAAAGTTGCGGTGACAATTGAATTCCTTGAAAATGAAAACGGACTTATCGAAACCACCGTGGGGTTCGTATAAGTCCATTATGGCGGAGAGAGGGGGATTCGAACCCCCGGTACCCGTTAAGGTACGCACGCTTTCCAAGCGTGTGCCTTCGACCGCTCAACCATCTCTCCACGACCGAATATAAATTTGCAAGACGTATTTTAGCATAATTTTAGCCTAATTGCAACTAATTTACTACCTTTTTAAAACAAAATTATAATTTGTACAATATGATTCGCTATGCCTATGAACAAGCGTAGCGGACTACACGCTCAGATTTAGATAAAACTGCTGTAAATTATCTTTTCCACTCGACTTTGCGTATTTTCCTTATTGCTTGTGAAAGCTTTGCTTGCGGTTGGGTATCAATATTTGTTTATATAACTATTGGTTGGATTGAAAAAATTTTTTATCTGTATTATAATACTACACAAGGAGAATTTAATGACAAAACATAAAATTGTTTTCGGAGATAGTAGGTGCATGAAACAGATCAAAGATAAATCTGTTCACTTAATAATAACGTCTCCTCCGTATTGGCAGTTAAAAGATTATGGCAATGAAAATCAAATAGGATTTAATGATAGTTATGAAGAATATATAAATAATTTAAATCTTGTGTGGAAGGAGTGCAATCGTGTTCTTGCTGATGGTTGTAGATTATGCATTAACATCGGTGACCAATTTGCACGGTCTGTTTATTATGGTAGATATAAAGTCATTCCGATTCGCACAGAAATAATTCGTTTTTGCGAAACACTTGGTATGGATTATATGGGCGCTATTATTTGGCAAAAAACTACTACCATGAACACTTCCGGGGGTGGGGCAATAATGGGGAGTTATCCTTATCCTCGGAATGGTATTCTTAAAATGGATTATGAATTCATCCTTATTTTTAAAAAATTGGGGAATGCACCAAAGCCAACTGAAGCGCAAAAAAGAAAATCAGTAATTACAAAACCTGAGTGGAACGAATATTTTTCCTCACATTGGAATTTTAATGGAGTTAAGCAGTTAGGACATATTGCGATGTTCCCAGAAGAATTGCCGAATAGACTTATTAAAATGTTTTCTTTTGAAGGAGAAACTGTGTTAGATCCATTTTTAGGTAGCGGTACCACTTCTTTAGCTGCAATGAAGTTAGACAGAAATTCGATTGGGTATGAAATAAATCAAGATTTTAGATCTATTATTGAAGATAAGTTGCAAAATAACTTTTTTACATTTGGAACAGAAGTGCAATTTTCCGAAGATACAGAAACAAATATTGATTTTTCTTTGCTACCATATATTTTTAAAGATCCGCATAAAATGGATAAAAAAATTGATATAAAAAAATTACAATTCGGGTCTAAACTTGATGCATCGGAAAATAAAAAAGAAGACTTATTTACAGTTAAAGAAGTTTTATCTCCTGAAAAAGTATTATTAAGCAATGGATTAACAGTCAAACTTTTGGGGATAAAAACAAAAATAAATTGCAAAATGGATGCTGTAGAGTATTTGAAAAAGAAATTGAAACAGCATAAAGTTTTTTTGAAATATGACGCCATCAAATATGATAGCAACAATGAATTGCTGTGCTATCTATATTTAGACAACAAGACTTTTATAAACAATCATTTAATAAGGACTGGATTTGTAGATGTAGATGAAAGTTTAGATTATTCGTGCAAAAAGAAGTTTTTGAATTCATTGCCCGTATAAAAAAGGCTCCAATGGCCTCTTTTAATCATCAACTTCAATTTTTAAACAGTTTTTGGTTTTGGTATAATAAATCATTTTTACGTCTATCCTTTCGGATAATCTGTTCATCGTTTTGTATGTGTTTGGTTTAATAGAGTAAGCGACATCTCCCACATATCCATCTATTCCGATAGATTCTTCTTCTGGATAAGCAAGGCGATAAGCTAATCCTTTTTTACTTGCGAGTGTTGATAAGATCGCTTTTTGAACATACATCCCATTAAATGTTTTTGCAATTACTAAATCTTCAACCCACTTTTTTACCATTTCTCTATCTATGAGTTGAATTGCAACTTTTAAGTTTTCAACCTGGCCAAAAATTTTATCTGTTGCGTTTTCGATTGCATTAGGATAATGTTCCAAATACCATTCTTGCCAATTTGTAATTGACACTACTTTAGCCCCATTTTGATATTCAGGAAATAATTCGGATAATTGACCAACTACTCTTGGGCGAGTCCCTTGTGCGTTTTGATTTGCCCAATTTATTAATTGAGATGTGTATTTAGGAAAAGATACGGTTTCACTGTTATTCAAATTTTGAATCTCTTCATTTTTAATTGTAAAATTCATCTATTTTCTCCTTTGTAATTACTTGTTATAATCCTTTTACGTTCACAAATTCCAGAAATGCGAGCGTCTAAATTGTTCATATAATTGTAATATTCTTCGTCATTGGAAATTACATAATAACCACGTGCATCGGCCGCTAAAGCAATTTCATATTTTTCAGCAGTTGCTAAAATTAATGCTCTTGTTGTTGCATAAGTAGCATCTTCAATTATTCCTAATTGTGCAGCGATTTGAGCTGAAGTAATACGATTTTGTTTTCCCGTATGAGTCAATAAAATATCTCGAAGTTTTTCCATTTTTATATCCATTGCTATTGCTCCAAAAATAATTTATATGTTTCGATATTAAGCGCATCTGCTATTCTTTGTATGTTTTCTAAAGCGATACTGCGACGAAAACACTCAATTGCACTAATATATGTGCGGTGCAGGTTGCTTTTATCTGCAAGATCTTCCTGTGACATTTTGCAAGCTTGACGATACTTCTTTACATTAAGCCCAAAAACTTTTACAATATCCATAGTGTTCTCCTACATTTAATTGTAACATATTGAATACAATAGGTCTACATACAATAAGTATCATAAATGTCAATAGTAAAATAACGTATATTCCCGAAACGCCGTCAAGAAATGGCTATGAGTTCGACGGTTGGTATAGAGAGTCGAATTACGTTACATAATGGAATTTTGACACTGACATCTTCGCACTTGCAGACGAAGAAACTATACTGAAATTATATGCAAAATGGATAGTGGTATAAATTTTAATTTAGCGGAGATTATTCGTTTTACGTTACTATCCCTCCGCCATACCCGATTTGAACCTAAGTGGCTCAAATCGGGTGTTTTCTTTATTTCCGAGGTTATTAGGCTCGTATTTTTCATCTTTATCGAGCTTTATTGGTTGGAATTTCAGGCGAGATATCTTTCTACCGAGGAGAAAAATTAATTTATCTTTAACATTCCCGAGCAATTTTTGGCTATTTTACTTATTTTGCTTGCGTTTTTTGTAGGTTAATTGTATAATTAGAATGGATAAAAAATACTGAGCACGGCACGTGCTGTTTGGAGGAGTACAAACAATGAATGTTAGCATACAATGCTGCGGCATCATATTGCTGCTATGGATCATTTTTATGTACATGCGCAGTCGGCGTTTGCCGCTGAGTTCAAACAGGGTGTTCCAAACCAGCTTGTATATCGTGCTGGGCTGCCTGTTGTTAGATGTGGCGTCCACGTTGGGAATTGTATACAGTAATCAATTGCCAGCGGGACTATCGGAGTTTCTTTGCAAGACACACCTTGTCTCGCTGATATTGGTAACAATGGTGGCAGCGGTCTATGTGTTTACCAGCGTGACGCATTCTCGGTCGGTCTATAAACGAATAATGGTGGGGGGCGCTATCCTTGGCGCAGTTGGGATTTGCCTTATCTATCTCTTGCCGATTAGCATTTACTATGACGCAGCCAATGATCTTTCCTGGATTGATGGACCAAGTACCATCGCGACCTATGTCGGCGCGTTCACGTTCATCGTCTTCAACCTGGTTCAGGTATTCTATTACAAAAAGCAAATTTATAAGCGACAGCGCACGGTTGTAATCGCATGGATGTGTTTGTGGCTCTTGGCAGCTCTGATCCAGTATTTGCGCAGTGAGATAATGGTGGTTGGCTTTGCTACCGTTCTGGGCATTATGCTGGTGTTTATCCAGTTCGAGAACCCGGAGTTGTATTTAGATCGTACCACCGGACTGTTCAACGTCTTTGCGTATAAGCGCTATATGGAGCAGCTTTACAGTAAGGGAGGAGATTTTTCTGTGGTGGGCATCAGTTTTGCAGAAACCCCATGGCAGGATGATATGCAGCCCAATCACAACGTCGAGGAGTCCCAGCAGCTCTACAATGCTTTTTTGAAGATTCCGGGCGCCTATGTGTTTAAGATTCAGGACAACGAAATTATGGTGGTTTTCCCCAAAGTGGAGTCGGCAAAACATGCCTGGGAAGTGGTTACATCTCAACGACATATGCCTAATATCGACGCGTTGCCCAGCCGCCCGTCCATCTACTATATGCCTGATCCTCGCTGTGTCAATTCCCCCAGAGAAATTTTGGAGCTTTTTAGATATGTCGGTTTGCGTAAGAGCAACCCCCAAGATGAGCTGTTCCGTATAATCGACAGCACCATGATAGAACAGATTAAGGCAGAACGCGACACGGCACAGATGATTCGTGACGCGCTTAATGAGGATAGAGTGGTGGTCCATTACCAACCTATCTATTCCGTGAATCAAAAGTGCTTTACAAGCGCCGAGGCTTTGGTGCGCATTGTGGATCAGGATGGCAAATTAGTACCTCCCGGCACTTTCATCCGTGTGGCGGAGGACAATGGCTTGATTATCGACCTCGGTAAACGTGTGTTTGAAAAGACGTGTAGGTTTTATCAGAGCGAAGGCTTGGACAGCTACGGATTGGATTACATTGAAGTAAATTTGTCTGTGGCGCAATGTGCGGACGTAAAACTGTCAGAGGACTATATCGGCATCATGGAGAATGCCTGCATCGAACCATGCCATATCAATCTAGAGATTACTGAGTCCGCCTCCGCGAAAGAGAAGCAAACGCTGATTTCCCATATGGATCAGATGATCAGCCGCGGCGTCAATTTCTCTCTGGACGATTTCGGCTCAGGAGCATCGAACCTCAATTACATCATGGATATGCCGGTGCAGATTGTAAAGTTTGACAAAGAAATGATACAGGCATATTTCTCCAGCGACAAGGCCAAATATGTTATGGAGGCAGCTATGCATATGATTCACGGGCTGGGACTGGAAATAGTAGCAGAGGGCGTCGAAACAGAAGAGCAGTATCGCAAGATGGAAGAGATCAAAATAAATTATATTCAGGGCTTCTACTTCTCCAAGCCGCTGCCGGAGCAGGAATTTTTGGCGTTTCTGCGCCGATCAAATGCCGTGGCATCCTGATATTGTCTAAACAACAATTTAAATAAATGCTAAAGTTAAAGCCCGGAATCCGTAAGGACTCCGGGCTTTTTATGTTAATCATATTTTAAAAATTTATTTTTAATCATCTGCTAAAGTGCGTAGCAAGTCAAAAACCAACTGCCTTTTACTTTCGGGTACTCGCTCAAATAGTTGTAATAACAATGTCTGTTCTCCGTTAAGCTCACCTTCGTCAATTCCGCTATAAAATTCTACTAAAGAAATGTTCATAGCGGCGCAAATCAATTCTATTGATTTTCTGTCAGGAGTATAACCATTGTCATTGAACCAATCGTAGACCGTAGTTTGATATAAGCCGGTTTCTTGTGCAAGTTTATACCTCGTCCAACCTTTCTTTTTTATAAGTTCCAAAATTCTTTCCTGAACAGTCATACCAATCTCCCGCATAGTAGTGCTAATACTACTATTTTATAATTGTTGACACGTAAATTACTATGTGCTAAAATGTAATAAAATACTTGTGTTTAGGAGTGGTATATGGTTTATCGGGTTTACGCGGGGAATAAACCACAAAGGTATGAAACGCTATGACAGTATGTTTTATAGGACACCGAACAGTCGATAATGCCGAACAGATTAAAACTAAATTGTTTGATACGCTTTCGACGCTCATTGCAAAAGGCACCGATACTTTTATATTTGGGAGCAGAAGCGATTTTGACTGCCTATGTTGGGAAGTTGTTACAAAGCTGAAAGAGAGTTATCCGCACATTAAAAGAATAAGCTGTAATGCTCCACACGAAACGGTATTTACTTCAACAGAAGAACGGGAACGTTACGAATATTTATTTTCCCAAATAGTAAAACACACGGGGCATTATGCTGACTACGAAGAAGCTGTTAGCTCTCAAAAATCACTAAAGGCAAACAAGAACACATACATAATGCGAAATCAAGAGATGATCGATGGCAGCGACGTATGCGTTTTCTACTACAACAAAGATTATTTGCCGCCCAGACGTAAGCAATCTAAAAGAAGTGTCTTTGATTATCAACCCAAAAGCGGAACGGCAATCGCCGTTGCTTACGCTTTGCAGAAAAAGAAAATAGTCATAAACATATATGATAATTAAAGCCTAAATTTTTTCCAAAGGTAAAATACTTTTTGGGGTGTCTTTTTTGTGCGGAATAATTCACGCTACAGGGGAGAGGGGCATAAGATAAAACAGAATACCATGGAGTTTTACTTATGACTTTTGAGATACTTGCAGGTGTAATCATTCCTTTTTTGGGGACGGCAATGGGCGCGGCGGCGGCGCTGCTTTGCAAAAAGAATGTTTCTCCGCTAATTAACAAGTTGCTTGCGGGATTTGCCGCCGGCGTCATGATTGCGGCGTCTATATGGTCGCTTATAATGCCGTCGGTGGAAATGGCGGAGCTTAGAGGCGTTCCGTCCTTTTTGCCCGCCGCCATTGGGTTTATGCTCGGAATTTTGGCGCTTATAGCCATAGACACCTTTTTGCCCACGCCTCAATGCGCAGATGGGGTGCGAAAAAACAAGATGCTCGTCTTTGCGGTTACTGTACATAATGTGCCCGAAGGTATGGCGGTGGGGGCAGTTTTTGCAGGGTTCCTTGCGGGCAGCGAAGGCATTACTTTGGCGGCTGCGTTGTCGTTAAGCATTGGCATAGCGCTCCAGAACATTCCCGAGGGTGCGATCGTAGGGTTGCCGCTTGTTTCGTCAGGACAAAGCAAAGGCAAGGCATTCTTTACCGGTGTGATGTCGGGCGTGGTCGAGCCTATCGCGGCGCTTATAACTATCGCGCTATATGTTATAATCGTAGCGGCGCTGCCGTATCTATTAGCGTTTGCGGCAGGGGCGATGATATATGTAGTGGCTAAGGAGCTTGTGCCCGAAATTAGCGAGGGCAACCTCGGCATAATAGGGCTAAGTGTGGGGTTTGTACTGATGATGATTATGGATTTGGTGTTATAGATTACTTTTTAGTAAAAAAGTATTCAAAAAACTCCCCACTTTGTAAAAAAGTATTCAAAAAACTTTTAAATTTATCGCGTATTTATATGTTTTTTCCTCGATAGCTTGGTTTATTAAACTGTTATCCATTAAAAGTAGCCTACCCCGTCTGTACAAAAGGTAAAGCGAACAATGGCTACAGGGGCAGGCTCCTCGGCACAGCAAAATTTTGCTGCGACGAGGTGGTGGGGGTATTACTTATTAAGTAGGGCATCTAAAAAATCTTTATCTCAACTTATTTGCATTTTCTTAATCAATGTGTTATACTTTGGTTTTGGAGGGCGGCAATGAATATCGCACTTATTACAAACGGGTTTTTTGTAACTCCCAAAACCGAAGAGATACGCTTATTACTAACTAAGGCGTTTGAGCAAAAAGGGATAAAACCAATCAATCTGCGTAACAGCGACTTTTTGGCGGGGAATATTAGGCACGAAGCAAAATTTGATGTCGTGCTTTTTTGGGATAAAGACGTTTTGCTTGCAAAGTTTTTAGAGGACCAAGGCAACGAGGTTATCAACAGTAGCGAGGCACTTAGGGTGTGCGACGACAAGGGGATAAGCGCGGTGACTATTGCTAAGGCGGGACTTGATATGCCCAAGACGATAGTTGCGCCGTTTACATACGCCAATATAGGTTACGACAATGTGGATTTTTTAAAGGCGGTGACTAATCAACTTGACTTCCCCATAGTAGTTAAAGAAAGTCACGGGTCATTCGGGCAGCAGGTCTATCTTGCTCATAATTATGACGAGCTTATTGATCTTACCAAAAGAATCGTGCCCAAGCCGATGATTTTTCAGCAGTATATAGAGTGTAATAGTTCGGACCTTCGACTTCAGGTTGTGGGCGACAAAGTTGTTGCCGCAGTAAGAAGGACAAGCAACGGAGATTTTAGAGCAAATGCGACCCTGGGTGGCACAATGACGGCATATTCGCCCACAAAAGCCGAAATAGATTTGGCTATCAGCGCAGCTAAGGTGGTGGGCGCGGAGATTGCCGGCGTGGACATTATGCAAGGAGACAAGCCGTATATTTGCGAGGTCAATGCTAACGCACACTTTAAAAGGCTTATGGACGCTACGGGTATTGACGTGGCGGCGAAGATAGCAGATTACGTTTTGAGTAAGATATAATCGCCCCCACTCGGCAGCGTAGCTGCCACGCTCCCCCTTGACAAACAAAGAATGATTAAAAAGCAAAGACCAAGGGGTAGGGCAAACATAAGGAAAATTATAATGAAAGGAATAATAGTTTACAACGACGAGTCGCTTAGTAAAAACAAATTTTTTGCCGAGAAGCTTAAAACAGAACTCGAAAATTTGGGAGTGGGGGCGGAAATTGTCTGTGACGGCATAGAGGATATGCGTCCGGACTTTGCCGTTATGCGCATTTATGACGAGCGGCTCAATAAACATTTTGACAGTATAGGTGTACGCACTTTTAACAACTCTGATGTGGCGGCAGTATGCAACGACAAGTGGAAGACGTTTTTGCGCCTTAGCCAAAACGGTATCCCCGTAGCGCCTACTCAAAAGGCTGAAGAGTGCGATATGCCATATCCACGCATAGTCAAGGCACGGCACGGGCATGGCGGCTCGGAGGTCTTTTGGGCAGGTGGTGAGGCGGAATTTAACGTAGCACTTAGTAAGACCAAAGACAGCGCGATAGTTCAGCCACCCGTCGGCAAGCGAGGCCGAGACCTAAGAGTGTACGTTATAGGAGGCAAGCCTATCGTCGCAATGCTCAGATGCAGCGACGTCGATTTCAGATCAAATTTCAGTCTTGGTGGTTTTGCTCGGCGTTATGAGCTAAGCGATAGAGAAGAAGAATTGGTAACTCGCATAGCAAAAATATTTAATTTCGACTTTGCCGGCATAGATTTTCTGCTCGGTGATGACGGACTCATCTGCAACGAGATAGAGGACGTAGTCGGTTGCCGAATGGTTTACACTTACACCGACATCGATATTATAAAAAAATATGCCGAGCATATAGTTTGCTCGCTAAATAGGCGATAAAACGCTTGAAAATATTTTGTTAAAGTATTAGAATATATTAGAGGTGAAGTATGGTTAAACACATTGTAATGTATAAGCTCCGTAATCCCGCCGATGCAGACGAAATGATTGCTCGGTTTTTATCTATGCGCGGCAAAATCGAGGTTTTGAGAAGCCTTGATGCCGGTAAGAACGAGGTGGAAAGCGCTCGCGCGTACGACGTTGCGCTTGTATGCGAATTTGATTCGCTTGAGGACCTCAGCATTTATGCAGAGCATCCCGTGCATTTGCCTGTAAAAGAGTACGTTCATTCGGTAATCGAAAAGGCGCACTCGGTTGATTTTATTTGTTAGGAGGAGTTATGAACGTAAAGAATTTACTTGTAGATATGAATAAGTCAAAAACGCCCTTCCACGTTGTGGACAACGCGGCTGCGATTTTGACTAAAGAGGGCTTTGAGCGCATAAGAGAGGACGAGGCTTGGAAGCTCAAAAAAGGCGGCAAATATTTTGTCACCAAGAACGATTCGGCGCTTATTGCCTTTATAGTGGGCGGAGCGGCTTTTAATATTGTTGCGGCTCACACCGACAGCCCTGTGTTTAAGATCAAGGCTAAGGCGTCGACCACCGTTGCGCAGTTTTGCAAGCTCAATGTGGAGAGCTACGGCGGCGGAATTTACTCGACCTGGTTTGACCGCAAGCTGGGCATAGCGGGCAGAATTTTGGTTAAATCGGCGAGCGGCATTAAGTCGGTGCTTGTAGACTCCGGCATTACAGTCGTTATCCCCAACCTTGCAATTCACCTCAACCGCTCGGTCAACGAGGGCGTTGCTATCAATGCGCAGAGGGATATGTCGCCGATTATCGGTAACGAAAACATCACAATGGAGGAGCTTTTTGCACCACAGGCAAACGGCGGAACGATATTAGACTACGACCTCTTCCTTTATGTAAAGGAGGAGCCGTACTTCTTCGGTAAGGACGACTGCCTTATCGCTTCGTCGCGCCTCGATGACCTCGAGGGCGTTTACGGCGGATTGTACGCTTTGATGCAGGCTAAGCCGGATAACACCGCTGTACTTGCTCTTTTTGACAACGAGGAAGTGGGTAGCGCGACCAAGCAAGGCGCGGGCTCGACATTCCTATCCGATACCGTTAAGCGCATAAGCCTTAACCTTAGCCTCAATGAGGAGGAGCATATGATGGCGCTTGCTCGCTCGATAATGGTGTCTATGGACAATGCGCACGGCAAGCATCCCAATAGGCCAGACCTAAACGACCCGACCAACGACGTTGTGCTCAACGGCGGCATAGTCATCAAGCACCACGCCAACCAGCACTACACGACGGACGGAATTTCGTCGGCGCTTATCAAAAACGTGTTCGACAAGGCGGGCGTCAAGTATCAAGACTTTTATATGCGCAGCGACCTGCGTTGCGGCGGAACCTTGGGCGCGATTTCTTCCTCCCAGTTATCCATTCGCAGCGTGGACATAGGTCTTGCGCAATGGGCGATGCATTCGGCGGTGGAAAGCGCGGGCGCTAAGGACTTCGACGAGCTTGTTAAGGGACTTAAGGCGTTCTTTGACGCGTCGAATGAACTTAAACTTAATTGAAAATAATATTGATGGAGATAAATTATGAGTGGATGTACCCATGATTGCAGTTCGTGCGGCGAAAGCTGCAGCAGCAGAACTCAAACCCAGGACAAAATAACTAAGGAACTGACCAACCACCACAACAATATCAAGCGCGTTATCGGCGTGGTGAGCGGCAAGGGTGGTGTTGGCAAATCGCTTGTTACGTCGCTACTCGCTGTCGAAATGCAGCGTCGCGGCTTTAAGACGGCGATCATCGACGCGGACATAACAGGCCCGAGCATACCCAAAGCGTTTGGCATAAAAGAGAAGGCTACGGGTGACGAAAACTTTATGATGCCGCCCGTGACCAAGACGGGTATCCCCGTTATGAGCGTCAACCTCTTACTTGAGGACGAGACCGACCCGGTAGTTTGGCGCGGTCCTGTCGTAGCCGGAGTAGTTAAGCAGTTCTGGAAGGATGTCGTTTACGGCGAGGTGGACTATATGTTTGTCGATATGCCTCCGGGAACGGGCGACGTTCCGCTTACCGTGTATCAGTCGCTGCCAATCGACGGCATAATCATAGTGACATCGCCGCAAGAGCTTGTGAGTATGATAGTGGGCAAGGCTATTAAGATGGCAAAGCTTATGAACATTCCCGTTATAGGACTTGTCGAAAACTTCGCATACGCCATTTGTCCCGATTGCGGCAAGCATATCGAGATATTCGGCAAGAGCCACTTGGAGGAGACTGCGGCTAAGTTCCGATTGCCAATGCTGGCAAGGCTGCCGATAGACCCCTCTCTTGCTCACCTTGTTGACGAAGGTAGAATAGAGGATAACAAAGTAGAGGGGCTCAAAGCAGCTGCCGACCTGCTCGCTCAACTGAGTAAATAATGATTACAGATCTCACACAAGGAAAGCCGTCCAAAAAGCTTTTTAACCTTGCGCTCCCAATGGTGCTGAGCATGGTGTTTCAGCAGCTGTATAACCTTATTGACTCTATAATCGTCGGTAGGTTTGTGGGAGGCAACGCGCTTTATGCCGTCGGCTCGTCGTACTCGCTCACCATGATCTTTATGGCTGTGG
>JAFLVB010000020.1:10186-26972 GCA_022508465.1 Clostridiales bacterium | reverse complement strand
AGCCGAAGTTACCGTGACCATCCACGAGCGGGTGCCTAATGGAAAAGTCCTGCGCAAGACGTACCAACGCGCCGTACACTGCCGAGTCGCCGTGCGGGTGGAATTTACCCAGCACGTCACCGACGATACGCGCGCACTTACGGTACGGCTTGTCGGAGAACAAATTGAGTTCGCCCATAGCGTACAAAATACGTCTATGCACGGGCTTAAGACCGTCGCGCACATCTGGTATAGCACGGGACACGTTTACCGCCATTGCGTACGCGATAAACGACGTCTTCATCTGATCGGATACCTGGACCTTGACAAACTTAGTGTTGTCTATATGCTTAATCTCCTCGTCGGAGAGCGTTCTCTTTCTTTCCATAAGTTCCTCCTAAATATCCAAATCGGCAACGAGCTTGGCGTTGTCCTCGATGAATTTTCTGCGTAGTTCGGGCATCTCACCCATAAGGACGGTGAATATCTCGTCAAGTTCGAGCGCGTCCTCCATATGAACTTCCAAGAGAGTTCTGCTTTCGGGACTCATAGTGGTGCTCCAAAGCTGCTCGGCGTTCATTTCGCCAAGACCTTTGTAACGCTGGATTTCGTAACCCTTGCGGCCCATTTCGTCAAGCGTGGCGTTGAGCTCCTCGTCCGAATAGCAGTATACGTCCTTGTGGTTTTTGCTTACCTTGTAGAGAGGCGGCCTTGCGATGTAAACGTGACCGTTCTCGATAAGCGGCTTCATATATCTAAAGAAGAATGTAAGCAGTAATATTCTTATATGGCTGCCGTCGACGTCGGCATCGGTCATTATAATGATTTTGTTATAGCGCAGCTTGCTTTCGTCGTAGTCGTCGCCCACACCGCAACCGAATGCGGTGATCATATTCTTGATTTCTTCGTTCTCGAGGACTTTAGCCAGTCTTGTCTTTTCGACGTTGAGGATCTTACCTCTGAGCGGCAAGATAGCCTGGAATCGTCTATCTCTACCCATCTTTGCCGTTCCGCCCGCGCTGTCGCCCTCGACGATATAAATCTCGCAATGCGACGCGTCCTTGTCGGTACAGTCGGCAAGCTTGCCCGGGAGCGATGTACTCTCAAATACGCCCTTACGCCTTGTAAGCTCGCGCGCATTACGCGCTGCGTCCCTCGCCCTTTGCGCCGTAACGCACTTGGCTACAAGCTCTCTTGCCTCCTTGGGGTTTTCCTCAAGGTATGTGCCGAGTCCTTCGGTGAGCGCCTTGGCAACGTGTCCGCGCATTTCGGCATTGCCTAACTTGGTCTTGGTCTGGCCCTCAAACTGCGGCTCGGGGAGCTTTACGCTTATGATAGCGGTAAGGCCCTCTCTTACGTCCTCACCCGAAAGCTTTTCCTCATCTTTGATGATTTTATGTGCGTGAGCGTAGTCGTTTATAACTTTAGTGAGCGCCGACTTAAAGCCCTCGAGGTGCATACCGCCTTCCTCTGTGTTGATGTTGTTGGCGTATGCGTAAAGCACCTCGCTGTAACTGTCGTTATACTGCATGGCGATTTCGACCATGTTGTCGCCGTATTGCTGCTCTATATACAATGCCTTGGTAAGGATTGTCGTCTTGGTCTTATTGAGGTAATCGACAAAGTCAAGGATACCCCCTGTAAAGTGGAATGTCTCCTCCTTTTCCATACCCACGCGATTGTCCTTAAAGTGAATGATTATACCTTTATTGAGGTACGCCACCTCCCTAAGTCGAGTACGCATATAGTCGTAGTTGAAAATTATGGTGTCAAAGATTTCGTCGTCGGGATAGAATGTGACCTTTGTACCCGTCTTGTCCGTTGTCCCCTTGATAGCAAGTGCTCTTTGCGGCACACCACGGTTATACGTCTGGCCGTAGATGTTGCCGTTTTGATAAACCTCGACCTCAAGCCATTCGCTGAGTGCGTTTACGACCGAAAGTCCGACGCCGTGCAAGCCGCCACTCACCTTGTATCCGCCACCGCCGAACTTACCGCCGGCGTGCAGCTTGGTAAGCACGAGCTCGACTGCCGAAATACCTTCCTTTTCGTGAATGCCTGTGGGGATACCACGTCCGTTGTCCATAACCGAAACCGCACCGTCACGGGTAATCTCCACCCATATAGTGTTACAGTAGCCGGCGAGAGCCTCGTCCACGCTGTTGTCCACAAGCTCAATTATAAGGTGATGTAAGCCTTTTTCGTCGGTAGTACCTATATACATACCCGGACGTTTACGCACCGGCTCTAAGCCTTCGAGAACTTGAATTTTACTCGAATCGTAATTTTCTTCTACTTTTATAGACATAAAAAATCTCCTTTTAGGTCTACCTTTTTATGGTGTAAATATTTT
Source organism: Clostridiales bacterium (assembly GCA_022508465.1). GTDB lineage: Bacteria > Bacillota > Clostridia > Christensenellales > Pumilibacteraceae > CAG-552. The sequence goes on along the minus strand of JAFLVB010000020.1, from coordinate 24,640 downwards.
AACATAAATTAAAAAAAATTTCAACTGTTTTAAGGCAAGTTTTGCAAATAAAAAATGGAGTCGCGCCGTATAACGCCCTCTTTTGCCCCTAAACGCCGTTTTTATTTAAAATAGGCATTGGGATTGTATAGAAATTACTAGCCATATAAAAAGCCCTCGGCTTTTACCGAGGGCGTAATGATTATTAAAATTTATCTACTCTTTACTTTTCTTATCCTTGAAATGACCGCCCAGACCATTATACCGACAATTATACACGATATCGCCACTATCCAGAATATCCAGCCTATCTTAATGCCACATAAGAGTGCACCGCCGAGCATACTTGTTATAAGCGCTACACCAAACTTCCAGCCTATCTTTATAGAACGCTTATAAATGATGCTCCATACAAATACCGCAAACGCTATTGCACATAGCGCAACAATTCCATTATCTGCGAACACGGCAGCAAACATAATGGTGTACGCCGGAATTTGTACCTTGTAGCAGAACGGGCTCTCGGTAATCTGTCCGCAGTTCTCGGCTTTACTTTTCTTTTCGGTCACAAACATTCCGATAGTCGCCGCTACGGCAATCAATAGCCATAGTATGCTACTAATAAGTCTACATACATCTACGTTATACCAATGACTACCTACCTCATACATCAACCACTTGTCGCAATAGCCGTTTATTATAGCTTTTCCAAAGATAGTCGCGGTTTGCGATAAAGGAGTAAACGGAAAGAAGTACATGCCCTCAACCCCACTTATATTCCCAACACTCAACAAATCAAAAGTAGCAACAACCATTGCAAGAATACATAACGCACCCGCCACCGAGATAATTCCGTCGATAATAGTATTTGCACGAGTAAAGATAAATGCCGTAACCGCATAGGTAATAAATGCGGGGATAAGCGACGCAAGGTACAAGTACAGGTAGTAAATAAGATGCAGCCTTTGCGCCTTTATGGCAATAAGGATAAATCCCAAAAGATAGGCTATGGAGTACGACGCATACATCAAAATCAGTCCCACCAAAAAGTTCACCGCAAGTATCTTGGTCTTACTTATCGGCAATGAGTAGTGCATATCCACGCTGCGCTTATTCATCTTATACGCAAACATAACAATGGGGATAAATACACTCATTATTCCGAGAGCCACGGTAATTGTCGAGTAATACAAGCTCGGTTTGTAATAATAGCTATGATCGCTCTCCAAGTAATGATTCCACCCATAATAACTTGTTGTAGATATGGGCAACACATACATTACTATACAAAATAGCGTAAGGCACGCAAGGGGCAGTAAGTTTTTCTTTAACTCATACACAAAGTATTTTTTCATTTTACATACCCCCTTTCGCCCACTTCGTAAATAAACATATCCTCAAAGTCCATAGGTATTTCGTCCACAATAAGCGGCTTTAATTTTTCTATTTTTGCTCGCGTCTCTTCTACATCGCCGCGAACTACGATTTTTATTACCCTGCCCGTCTTTTCGAAGTGAATACACTCAAACGGCAACTCGTCGCGCTCAATATTACGCTCAAACACAAGCTGATATTTACTTAGTTTGTTTAGCTCGCCGTCTATCCTTCCGTACGCCTTGACGGTACGCCCGTCGATTAGCGCAAAGCTGTCACAAATGTCTTCGAGCTCGCGCAATGAGTGCGAGGCGATTATCACCGACGACCCTTGCTCTTGCAATTCTATAAGCCCACGCTTAAATTCCAATCTCGCAAGCGGGTCAAGCCCGTCAAACGCCTCGTCAAGGAAGAGATACTTAGGCTTACAAGCAAGTGCGAGCGAAATAAATATTTGACGCTTCATTCCCTTGGAAAAGTTGCGTATAGGCTTACGCGGATTTAACGAAAACTTTTGGGTGTAGTAGCTAAAAACCTTGTCGTCAAAGTCATAAAAATTTTTATAGAACTCTGCTTGTTGCCCTCCCGTAAGGTTTACGGTGTAATACGGATCGTCGGGCAAAAAGAAGATGCCTTTCTTGACGCGTTCGTTCTCATAAACCTGCTCGCCGTCAAATAAAATTTTGCCACTATCCGCCTTCATTACACCGCTTAACAGCCTTAGTAAGGTGGACTTGCCTGCGCCGTTTATGCCTACAAGCCCGAATATGTCGCCGTCCTCCACTTTTAGGTTGGCATCAACGAGTACGTTGTTTTTACCGTAGCTCTTGCATAAGTTGATTACGTCAATCATTTATATCCTCCCTGTATACTTTGTTCATTAAACTTTCCAGTTGCTCGCGCGTTACGCCCGCCGCTTTAAGCAGTCTGATTTGCTCCTCCGCCTCGTGTAACGCGTCAGCCTTACTTTTCTTTGCATAAACGCCCTTTTTTGGAATAGTGTATATGACACCCTGCTCCTCCAAAGTGGAATATGCGTGCTGAACGGTATTGGGGTTTACGCCCATTTCGAGCGCGAGCTCGCGGCACGAAGGCAACCGCTCCCCCTCGGCAATTATGCCGAGCGAGATATCTCGCTTTATGCGCTCCACTATTCTTTCGTATACGCTAAGTTTACTTTCCGTTCTCATATCTCACCGCTCTCTAACTGTATTATCTGTATTAATTATATCGCTTAAATTTGCCTTTGTCAATAGTTTTTTTAAAAGTTTTTAAAAAAATTTTTTTCCATTTAAAAATGACGTCTCCTTAAGAGGTAACAAAAAAAGAGGCATCTAAGGGGGTCTTCCACAGGGAAAACAAAAATGCCTGGCTATATAAAGTCAGGCATTTATATCATAACATAGGTTTCGATTTAGACATTGGGTTAAATACAGCAAAGTATAGCCCACTATACTTCACAAGCGAAGTGCGGGTAATGACTAATCTATAAATTCCAAATCATCCTCATGAACACAGATGTTTGCTATATCGCGAGCTGTGCCCTTTTCGGAAAATATAACTCCCCATTTGCTATTAACTGCATAATTAAAAATTACGCAACCTTCCATTCCTTTTTTAACACCTTCCTTCGCATATGCAGGCTTGTCATTTATAAGTCTGACATGGTCGTATTCCTTAAACTTAGGCGGTTTTAATTCGGTGTGAGTATAGAAATCGGGGTCGGCCTCTATCTCTTCTAAAAAATGTGATTCATATTTGAGCATAACTTTCAAATCATTTGCTTTTACTCTGGCAACGGCGTATTTACCATAATTAAATGGATCCATGAATAAAACAATCCATTCGTTGGTATCTTTGATATACGAAATTATTGTCCCCTTATATCCTTTAAAGATATTTTTTGCTCTTAGTTCCTCGTTATCGTTTATTAATTTTACAAAATCAGATCTTTCCATATTAATCGTCTCCATAAGGTGTATTACAAGTTATTAGGCCATTTGGATGCACTTGCCAACCACTTATTACATTTACAATTCCATGTTTGGGTGATTCGAGCTCTATGTTTATATTTATAAACTGCCCGTACTGCCCTAATTCGTTTAAAATATAGTCTCCAGACATATATTTTTCTTTAGCTTGTCTCTCATATTCGGCTTTCAAATTAGGTGAATCCTCTATTGTGTAGCCGAAATTATCTCTAAACAACACCCTCTTTCCGTTATAAGCATATTTATCTGCAAAAATATATCCGGTAAATTTTCTTATATCACAGTCTGCAATTACGGTATTGGGACTTTCATCTTGTTTTTCGCAATGACAATTTTGATGATGCGGGTATGTAGGAAATGTCTTAGCTCCATCTATAAAGTAACATCCGCTTAATCCCGTGCATTCCATACAATGATATTCGACAGCAGCTTTGGCCCTTTCTTCGGCTCTCACATCTTCGGGCTCGTCCGGGATTCCCTCATGATACCATTTTGCCCAATTCCCTGATATTGGAGTGGAATCATTTGCACCGAATAAAGCCTTAGCTTTTTCGGCAGCTTCGTTAAGTTCTCTCATTAAACTCTCCTTTATTATAAAATATTTTTTGTGACAATGCAAGGAAAAAGGCGGCAAAATTAAAGACGAAGAGATTGCTCCATTCGTCTTTAAATAATTTATTTACTTGCTTGTCTATATTTATATTATACCACATCTGTCAAGAGGTTTTGCTATTTTCGTTCGCTATTTTTTAGAATTCCAAAAATCCCTATGAGTGACACCATTAGCCTCTCTTTTTTATATATGTATATTGATTTTTAATCAACACAGGTCATAATGTAAAGTATCTTTTTATCGGTCTCGCGCATTCCTTCCTTGCCCAAGATGCCGACATTGCGTATCGTCTTTTCGATATCGTCGCCGACTATACCGTCGCCGCTACAAAACTTTTGTCCCCTTTTATACATTTCGTATCCGAGTATGCCGGCATCTACCGCAGCAGCGATTTTCGCCGCACACGATGCCTTGGCGCCGTCGCAAATGATACCGGAAGTTATTGCAAGCGCATTTACAACAGTATGTCCCACAGTATCAAAATCAGCTCCGTGCAAATAAGCTATTGCCGCGCCTGCCGCAGCACCCGCACTTACCGCACCGCAATAAGCGGACAAAGTTCCTATACCTGTCTTTATATAAATAGACAGCAAGTTGGAAAGTGTGAGCGCACGGAACAATTTTTCCTTAGACGAGCCAAGCTCTTTTGCATACTCGATAACGGGGAGCGAAACGGTCATTCCCTGATTGCCGCTGCCCGAATTTATCATAACGGGCAAAGTGCAACCGTTCATACGCGCATCCGAACCGGCAGCCGCCTTAGCCTTTGCTCTATTGTGTATATCGTTGCCGTAAGCATCAAGCAAAACCTTGCCTATATTTGCGCCGTAGTCGTTTTTGAGCCCCTCGTCCGAGAGAGCAGTATTGCAATCTATCTGTTTTTGGAGCAATGCCTCTACATCGGCAATGTCAACTGTGGACACAAAGTCGAATATGTCGTTAAGCGTAAGAAGCGCATAGTCCTCACTCTTTTTGTCCCTAACGCATTTTTTATCAAATACGGTCTCGCCGTTGCGTTCTATATGTACTATATTGGTGTGCTTGCCCGCAATTCTGACAGACGCATAATCTTTGCCTTTATAAACGCGAATTATCATATCAAGCACGTCGTCACTTTCGAGAGGAGAAATCTTAATGTCGGTAGACGCGAGATAGCCGTCAAGCGACTCAGTCTGCTCTTTGGTTGTGCCGATAAGCACCTCTAACGCACCGTCGGCGTTACCGGCGATTATACCTATGCCCGCCGCCGCAGCTATACCCTTTTTGCCGCCCGTGTGCGGAACGATAACGCTCTTTACGTTTTTAATAATATTGCCGCTCGCTTCTACTTCAACTCTATCGGGGATCGCACCCAAAACTGCGCGAGCCTTTGCCGCACAGTACGCAAGAGCGATAGGCTCGGTACAGCCGAGCGCCGGCACCAATTCCAATTTTAAAATGTTTAGATACGCCTGATATTTTCTATCCGTGTTCTTCATAACTTCCTCCGAATTCGACATAAGTATAGCATTTAAGCCAAGCCTTGTCAATCTTGCTTTAACGAAATTTTAAAAATTTTCTGCAAGCTAAAAGAAAATAAGTTGCAACAAAGGAAATGCAACTTATTTTAGTTATTATTTATACGGTTAAAGTTTTTGGCAAGCATGCTTGCATTTTGGGCTGTAGCTCGGGGCATACACCTTTAGAGTTTTTTGCCTACTTTTTCTCAAAAAAGTAGGAAGTTTTTTGGTTACTTTTTTTCAAAAAAGTAACTATAAATCCAAATATTCGTCGTACGTGATGTCTTTATCAAAGACTTTTGTGCCGTCAATCTCTATAATGCGGTTGGCAACTGTCTCCATAATCTCCTGGTCATGGGAAACAAACAGCATACCCCCCTTAAAATTGGTCATTCCCTTGTTTAGCGCGGTTATGCTCTCAAGGTCGAGATGGTTGGTCGGCTCGTCCATAACAAGGAAGTTGCCACCTTGCAGCATCATACGCGCGAGCATGCAACGCACCTTTTCGCCACCCGAAATGACCGACGCCTTTTTGAGCGCCTCTTGCCCCGAAAACAGCATACGTCCCAGCCATCCGCGCAAATACTCCTCGTAATGGTCCTTGGAGAACTGGTCAATCCATTGCACAAGCGTAAGGTCTACCCCATCAAAGAAGTTGTCGTAATTTTGCGGGAGATATGTCGGAATAATTGTCTGTCCCCACTTAACCTTGCCGGCGTCGGGAGTTTCGAGCCCCATTATGCAATCAAAGAGCATGGAAATGTTTTGACCGTTGCGGCATACAAAGCCTATCTTGTCGTCACGCTTGAGCCTGAACGATAAGTTCTCGAAAAATCCCTTTTTGGTAAGCCCCTCTACTTCCAAAATCTCGTTGCCTATATCGCGATCGAATTTAAACTCAATAAACGGATAGCGACGGCTGGACGGTTGAATATCCTCGAGCTTGAGCTTTTCGAGCTCCTTTTTACGGCTTGTTGCCTGCTTACTTTTGCTCGCATTGGCGCTAAACCTTGCAATAAACTCCTGCAATTCCTTAGCACGCGCCTCGATCTTTTTGTTTTGCTCCTTGCTTTGGCGGAGTAGTAGCTGCGAGCTCTCGTACCAAAAGTCGTAGTTACCCACAAATATTTTTATCTTCTTGAAGTCGACGTCGCATATATGCGTGCATACACGGTTAAGGAAGTGGCGGTTGTGGGACACGATAATTATTATACTGTCCTCAAGCCCCATAATATAGTCCTCTAACCAGCGCACGCTCTTGGCGTCAAGGTTGTTGGTCGGCTCGTCGAGTATCAAGATATCCGGCTTGCCGAAAAGGCTTTGCGCAAGCAAAACTTTAACCTTGATTTTGGGATCGACGTCCGCCATCATTTTGCCAAAAAGCTCGCTGTCCACCTTGAGCTGGTTTAAGAGCGTTTCGGCATCACTCTCCGCCTCGTAGCCGTTAAGCTCGGCAAATTCGCCCTCAAGCTCTGCCGCCCTAACGCCGTCCTCGTCGCTAAAATCGGCTTTAGCGTACAGCGTGTCGCGCTCGAGCTTGATTTCCATTAAGCGCTTGTGTCCCCACATTACGGCGTCAAGCACGGTATAGTCGTCGTATGCGTTTTGGTTTTGCGCCAAAATGCTCATACGCTCGTTTTTGTCAATTGTTACATCGCCCTTGTTAGGCTCGATCTCGCCCGACAAAATTTTGAGGAAGGTGGATTTTCCCGCCCCATTAGCACCTATTATACCGTAACAGTTGCCCTTTGTGAACTTGAGGTTAACGTGGTCGAACAGCACTCTGCTGCCGAATTGCAAACTTATATCGTTTACTGCAATCATGAATTTTCTCCAATTTAAAAGCGAAACCGCTTGATTTCGCTTGTATTGTAACAAATATTAAATAATTTGTAAACTGTTTTAAACTATCTTCCCTGCGATTGCCGTTATATATCCTTAATTGCCTTTTTTAGTACAGGGCAGATAAAGTTAGGGGCGATTTGGCGGAGGGGGGTAAGCACAAAGTCGCGCCTATGATAGTCGGCATGAGGAACAATAAGGTCATCCTCGAGTATAACTTGCTTACCGAAAAAGATAATATCTATATCCAGCGTCCTGTCCTCCCAATGCACCGAGCGAACTCTATCGCATTCCGCCTCGATTTTGTGTATAATATCCAGCAATTGACGAGCCGAATACAGAGTTTCAATCTCCACCGCGCAGTTAAGGAAGGTGTTTTTTGCGACACCCCCGTATGGCTGAGTCTCAATATAGTCCGACACCTTTTTTACGCTTATATGCGGATAATCGCAAAGTTTTTGTATCGCAGTATCAAGATAACTCTTTTTGTCGCCCATGCTCGAGCCGAGCGAAAGATAGCTGACAGTGCGCTCCACCTCAATACTTACACCTACCGTATCGAATTTTTGCTTTACGGGCGCCTCCGGCTTATAGACGGTAAGCTCTATCTTGCTTGCATTCCCTCCCTCCATAACCGCATAAGCACATTCATAAGCGAGCTTTTCTATAAGGTCAAATGAGTTGTTTGTAGTCACAGCAGCGATTTTGTTGCACGCCTGCGAATAGTTGATTGTATCGTTTAAATCATCGCTGAGGTACGCCTTAGAGAAGTCATAGTAAATGTCGGCATCAAAAACAAACGGCTGCGGATTGACTTTTTCAAAATCTCTTACGCCGTGACAAGCCGACACCGTTAGTCCTCGAATAAGAATTTTATTCATTTTAACTCCTTATACCCGCGCTCTATGCGTGCACTCGCCCGCCCGCCTCATACGCGTTTTAAGCTCTCATATGCTTGTTTTATCGTCTCAAAATTCTCTTTTACGTCGTGAACTCTTACAAACATCACGCCCTTGTTTACGGCACTACGTGTGGCGTCAAGCGTCGCCTGTAATCTATCTTCCGCCCTGCCGCCAAACATCGATTTGCGGCTGCACCCAAGCAAAGTGGGATAACCTAACTTATTAAGTTTTTCGTACCCATTAAGCAGTTCGTGATTTTGCTTAACGTCTTTGGCAAAGCCTATGCCGCCGTCTATGCAAATCTTGTCTTTATCTATGCCTGCATCTATTGCTTTTTGCAATGCATTTTCCAAAAAGTTCAATATGGGGCAGAAAATTTCTCCTTGTAGCTGCTCCTTGCTGTTATGCATAATGCACACCGCACCGTCGTATTCGGCGACTATCTTCGCCATATCCGCATCATGAGCAAGCCCCCATACGTCGTTAATCATATCCGCCCCGAGCATAAGCGCTGCTCGCGCGGCGGTAGCAAAATATGTATCCACAGATACCGGTATATCAAACCGCTCCTTTATCATCCTTAGCGGTTTTTCAAACCTACGTATCTCTTCTTCAGCCGGCACTTCGATATATCCCGGGCGTGTGGATTGCGCTCCGAGGTCAATTATCGCGGCACCGTCCTTTATAGCGCGTTCAACGGCAAAAAGAACGTCATCTTCCGTGCGCCTACTGCCACTATAAAAGCTGTCGGGCGTAAGGTTGATTATCGCCATTACATAGGTATAGTCTTTAAATTCGCGGCCCCCAACTATCATTTTATAAATGCGAGGACTTCGTTTTTCTTCTCGGCAGGGAAGTCACCTAAGACGGCATATGTCACCGTTTTGCTGCCCGGCTTTTTGACTCCGCGGCAGGTCATGCAGGTATGCTCCGCCTCGCACACCACCATTACACCTTTGGGCGCGAGACAACGCATAATTTCCTCGGCTATTTGGTTTGTCATACGCTCCTGGATTTGCAAACGTTTGGCAAAAACCTCGACGGTGCGGGCAAGCTTGGATATGCCCACCACCTTGCCGTCGGGGATATACGCTATGGCGACTTTGCCGAAAAACGGCATAAGATGATGCTCGCACGTCGAAGAAAAGTTTATATCCTTTTCTATAACGATTTCCCCGCCCGTGCTATCAAAGGTCTTGCTTAAAATCTCCTCCGCCGTTTTGCCGTTGCCCGAAAGAAATTCGGCATAAGCATCGGCAACACGCCTCGGAGTGTCCTTAAGCCCCTCCCGATCTACATCTTCGCCAAGAGCAATAAGTAGCTCCTTAACTGCCTTCATTACTCTTTCCCTATCCATTGTAATGCCTCCTTAACGAGCGTGAACGACCCGCACACAACCACCGTGCCGGTCGACTTTTCAAGCGCTCGACTTACACTATCTATGGCGACGGTATCAAAATATTTACTACACGTCGTCGTTATTTTCTCAATATCCATTGCGCGTTGGCTTGTAGGTTTAACGGCTATCACGCGCGAGATCAGCCCCTTAACCGCTTGCAAATTTGCATCTATGTCCTTGTCCGAAAGACAGCCGAATATCATCGTTACGTCTTTTGCATTCAATTCCTTTAAGGTGAGAGCAAGCTCGTTAAAGCAAGCGGGATTGTGTGCGCCGTCCACAATATAAGTATTGCCCTTTGCCTCTATAAACTGCAGCCTACCGGGTAAATTTGCTTTTTTTAGCCCTGCTTGTATGTCTTTTACGGCTAAGCCGAGTAGCTTTGCCGCGCAAATAGCAGTCGCCGCATTGTAAAGCTGTGCCTTGCCTGCCTGGCAAATGGAATACTCCACCCCGTCATACAAAAACCGTTGCCTATATGGACTGCTTTCAAGCACTTCAAGCCTTTTATCCGCAAAGACGGCGCCCATCTTTTCAAAAAATTCCAGAGCTTCTTTTGGCTGATAGGCATTGACTACGACAGGGCAATTATTGATTATCCCCGCCTTTTGCTCGCAAATCTTTGCTATTGTATCTCCCAAAATATGAGTATGCTCAAGTCCTATGGAAGATATAACGGCAAGCTCCTTTTTGCGTATGGCGTTTGTCGAGTCGGTTTTGCCGCCCAATCCACATTCGACCACCGCATACTGACACCCCTCTTTATAAAAGGCATATAGTGCGCCCGCCGTTTGCACCTCGAACGCCGTGCAATCGCGCCCTTTTTCATAGGCACAAGTAAAGTAGTCGCTTAAGACTTCCTTGCTTATAGGCTCGCCATTAATAGCAAACTGCTCAAAATAGTCGACCACGGCGGGAGAGGTAAATGTCCCCACCTTTTTGCCTGCTGCAATAAGGATTTCGGTGATGTAGCGGGCAATAGACCCTTTGCCGTTGGTGCCGGCTATATGGACAATTTTAAGCCTGTCGTCCGGCGAACCCAATTTATCCAAAAGAGCGCGCGTTCGCTCGGTGCCGAAAACCATTCCGCCACCGCAAAGCTTATCTATTTTTTGGAAAATATCCACGCCACCACTCCTTTTTGCACCCGAATTATAGCACAAACTTTTGCATTAGTCAAAAGATTTTATAAGTTTTGACCCTCATTATACAAAAAAAGAACCTTGATAAGTCAAGGTCCTTGATTTTTGTAATTTTATTAGCACTAACCGACTCTAATTACTCAGCCTTAAACGGTAAAAGCACCATATATCTTGCACGCTTAATAGCCGTAGTCAATTCTCTTTGATGCATTGCGCATACACCCGAAGTGCGGCGCGGAATTATTTTACCCTTTTCGGTAATATAGCGGCGAAGCTTGGTTACGTCCTTATAGTCGATACTCTCAACCTTGTCTACGCAAAATTGACAAACCTTCTTTTTTTGGACGCGCTTTGCCTTTTTCATCTTATCGTCGCCTTCAGCGGCTTTGTTAGGCATTTTCTTATCCATAAAAATTATTCTCCTTAATTAAAATGGCAGATCGTCTGCATCGTCTACCGGCTCAAGTTCCATTACCGGCTTAGATGAGCGGGCAGGGCCTGCCGATGCACCCTCTCCCCTCGGAGTAAGGAATTCCACATCATCGGCAACGACTTCGGTTGCATACCTCTTGTTGCCGTCCTTATCCTCGTAATTGCGAGTCTGAATAGAGCCGCTTACGGCAACCTTGTTACCCTTAGTAAGATATTTGCCGCAGTTTTCGGCAAGACCGCGCCAAGCCACAATGTTGATAAAATCCGCCTCACGCTCGCCGTTGCTGTTAGCATAGCTACGGTTGACAGCTATCGAAAATCTGCAAAGCGAAATTCCGTTTGCAGTAGTGGAAAGCTCGGGATCTCTTGTAAGGTTACCTACTAAAACGCATTTATTCATAAACTCACACCTCTTATGTTAATTACTCTTTTACCGTTATCATGAATCGTAAGATTTCGTCTTTGGCAATGCGCATCTGGCGCTCGATTTCGAGCGGAAGATCGGGGTTTGCCGTGAATTCCATGAGTACATAATAGCCTTCGTTCTTGTAAGCTACCGGGTAAGCAAGCTTGCGCATACCCCACTTGTTGATAGTAGCTTCGCCGCCTTGAGCGGTTACAAGATTCTCGAATCTTGCGATAAAACCTTCTCTTGTCGCTTCGTCGAGATTGCCGGCCAGAATATACAGAACTTCATACTTCTTCATATATTCCACCTCCTTTTGGTCTTATGACTCCCCGCTAAGGGAGTAAGGATTTGCTTTTTAGCCTACCAATTATAGCACAATTATTCTTTATGCGCAAGTAAATTTTATGCTTTTAGGCAAAAAGTTTTATTCTTGGGTGGACGGCGCGTCTGTTTCGCCATTGTTTTTAACTATTGTGACATTGCCTTTGGCTTTTTCCGAATCTAAATAATTTTTAAAATCTTCGTAAGCTGTTTCATAGCTATATTCATCTATAGTTATTTTTACCCCATTGAGTACCCCATCAAACAAGCTTAGATTACTTACATCGGTTTCTCTTAAATCGGTATTATATATCGATAGTGATTTAAATTGCTTTGAGTTGTTAATCAATATATTTAACCACGCAGTAAATACGCTACTCGCTTTACCGGTTTCATCTGCCATTCTTCCACCTGTAATAATTAGGTTTTCTACCGTCATATCAATGTTTGATACACTATCATCAACTGCCTCTATTGCTACACATGGGATTGATAAATCAGTAAAATTACACTTGAGAAATGCATTTTCTACAATCGAGCTTAACGACGCCGGCAAAATTAATGTTTTTAAAGCGCTGCAATATCCAAATGCACTATTACCTATTGAGTTTACGTCTCCTTTAAAAATTACCTCGCTTAAAGCAGAGCAATCATTAAAAACATTATTTCCTATTGTAGTTACATTTCCTTCAAATGTAACTTTGGTTAGCTTCAAGCAGCTATTAAATGCATTGTTGCCTATTAAGGTTATATCCCCTGTAAAAATTACTTCGCGTAAAGCACTACAATTCCTAAATGCATTTTTAGGTATTTCGGCGATACCGGCACCGATAGATATACGAGTTAAGTAATTTTTGCCATTGAAAAATGTGTCAATCTCAGTAACACCGTCTTTTAAACGAACGGTGAAATATTCCTTATTTGTTTCTTTGGCATTCATATCTGCTTTTTTAATGTTAAAATCGTCGTCGCTTTCAATTATAAAATCCCATTCTTGTTCTTCGGGAATCTCGCTCTTTTCCTTATACTCGCATTCTGTGCATTTGCCGTCTTTGATAGAATGTAACACTTTATCCTCTGCATCTTTGTGACCACAGGTTGCAGCATGCCAATGATATTCGTCATTATAGCTCCACGCGTCAGCATATTTATGCCCTGTCGCGGAAATGACTATCTCCTCGTTAAATTCATCCTCGCTTATTTCGCTTTTACCGTCTTTATCACCAAATAATTTCTTACAACTTGAGCATTTGTAATACTCCTTGTTACCCGCCTCGGTGCAGGTTGCCGCTTTTGCCCCAACTGTAGTCATCTTATGCCCTGTAGCGGGAATTACTATATTCTCGTTAAATTCATCCTCGCTTATTTTGGTTTCGCCGTCTTTATCACTAAATAGTTTCTTACAACTTGAGCATTTGTAATATTCCTTGTTTCCCGCCTCGGTACAAGTAGGATCTTTTGCCTCAAGCGTAGTCATCTTATGCCCTGTCGCGGGAATTACTATATTCTCGTTAAATTTATCCTCGCCTATTTCGGTTTCGCCGACATCGTATCTGTATATTTTGTCGCACTCCGAACATTTATAATACTCCTCATTTCCGTCCTCGGTACAGGTTGGTGCCTTTGCCTCGACCATTCTAAATTCATGCCTATGCTCGGGAGTCTCGGGCTCTACGAGCTTTTCCTTTCCGCATACACATTTATTATCTTCGCCATAGCTGTGAGGCCCGCTTTCGGTTATCTCGCCGCACTCACATTTCTTCCAATGCGAGGTCTCATCGGACTGCCACGAAAAGCTATGGATATGCTCCGGTGTATCACCGTTTCCGTTGCCACCACCATTAGGGTCTTCGCCATTAGAGTCGGTTTTATGATCGTTATCGGGATCGGTTGTATTAAATTCAAGCTTGGAAACTCTTATATATCCATTTTCGTCGGCGTTTTTCTTAACTAAACTTTTGCTTTCCGCCTCGACAATAACGTCGTCCTTATAATTTTCGGCAAGCTCCACAATGACGACATTGTTGTTATCATCCGAATACGCAAGCTCCCAGCCCTTTGTTTGCAAAGTATATTCTTTTAAGTGCGTTTTATCTATATCTCCGCTTAGGAGCATTAGGTTAACATGCTTCATTTGCTCAATATCGGCAGTCCTGCGCGCGTTTGTTATTATCGAAGAAAACGTGGGCACAAGTATCGCCGCCAAAATCGCAATTATGGCTATAACAATGACCAGCTCAACAAGCGTAAATCCGTTCTTTTTGCTTTTCATAGTATAATTCCTTATTATTTCATAGATTAGCAAAACAGATAAATTCGCAAATACGCCAAAAACACGCACCGTAAATTTCGCTGCATTTTGCTATATATATTTTATTATACCATAAAATTTACAAATTTCTACATTTTTCAACAAATTTCTTTGTGAAATTTTTATGAGGCAAGCAAGCTTGCATATAGGGCTACAGCCCAAACCAATATCCTTAAAAGTTTTTTGGCAAGCAAGCTTGCATATAGGGCTACAGCCCAAACCAATATCCTTAAAAGTTTT
>JAFLVB010000020.1:3818-10086 GCA_022508465.1 Clostridiales bacterium | reverse complement strand
AGCAAGCTTGCATATAGGGCTACAGCCCAAACCAATATCCTTAAAAGTTTTTTGGTTACTTTTTTACAAAAAAGTAACTACAACAGCGTAAAACTATTTTTATTAAATTGTATTAGCCCGTCGTTGCGCATTTTGCACAATTCGCTTGACATTGCGCTCCTATCCACCGCCAAAAAGTCGGCAAGCTGTTGGCGATTAAACGGTATAGTAAAACTATCGCTGTGATGCTGAGCAGCCTGCTCGGACAGATACGACATTAGCTTTTGTCGCGTCGTCCTATTAGACATATGCCCGAGCTTTTGTACAAGCCTGCGATTTTTTTCGGCTATGGCAAAGAACATATTTTGCACGACAATGAGGTGGTATTTGCACGCCGATACACACGCCGAAAAAATCTTTTTTACATCAAATAACAGTACCACGCTATCCTCTATTGCCACGACGTCGTTAAGCAGTCCACCGCCGTAACCGACATACGCCTCGCCAAACATCTCGCCTATGCCTACACGATTTACGATACTAAGGTTACCCCAATAGTCCTCTTTTTGAATATGCAGACTGCCACTAACAAGCAACGAAATGGTGTCCACGTGCTCGCCCTGCCTATATACATACTCGCCCTTTTTAAACGCAACAAGCCTTGCCTGCAAACAATGCAGCATCTCTTTTATGTCGTCGCCATCAAGTCCAGCAAACAACTGCGTCTTTTTTAAAACGTGAATATATTTTTCCATAAAACCCTCTGTTTTGTTGTAAAAACAACCGACTTGTTATTTATATTGTAGTATATTGTAAATAGAAAGTCAAAGAACTTTTTGGGCTTTTGAGGAGATGACAATATGAAACCTAAAATTAAAATTACCTTAATTGACAAAAAAGGCGATTGCGCCTGCCACCGAGGTCATAAAATAGGCGACGTTTTCGACTTCGACACCGATCGAGGTAAATTATGCCCAATGGCAATGCATGTCGCTTTTCCGTACATAGACATTATACGGTACGGCGGCACTCCGCCAACAAGGGGAAACGGCGAAATCTGCTTTTGCTGCCCCGACTGCGATGTAATCAATATTTTTAAAATAGAAAGTGAGGTATAAAATATGGTAAGAAAGATAGTAAAAATCGACGAAGAAAAATGTATCGGCTGCGGCTTGTGTGCGTCAGCCTGCCACGAGGGCGCAATAGACATAATAGACGGCAAGGCTAAACTTATGCGCGAGGACTACTGCGACGGCTTGGGCGATTGCCTACCCGCCTGCCCCGTGGACGCTATCAAGATTGAAGAGCGCGAAGCTCCCGCTTACAACGAATCCGCCGTACAAGCGGCAAAAGCTCAAAAGGCAGAGACATTGCCGTGCGGCTGTCCCGGCACTCACGCAAAGGAGATTAAGCGCGAGTCCGATTGCGGTTGTCACGATCACTCGGCTAAAGCGACAAGTCAGCTTAGACAATGGCCTGTGCAGATAAAACTTGTCCACGAAAAAGCGCCGTACTTCGATGGTGCAAACCTGCTCGTTGCATCCGATTGCACGGCATACGCATACGGAAACTTCCACAACGACTTTATCCGCAATCATATTACGCTTGTCGGCTGCCCCAAGCTCGACGACGTCGATTATACCGAAAAGTTGACGCACATTATTGCGGGTAACGATATTAAGAGCGTAACCATCGCGCGCATGGAAGTCCCCTGCTGCGCCGGTATGGAGAACGCCGTAAAGAACGCGCTTAAAGCAAGCGGCAAATTTATCCCCTGGCGCGTTGCAATCATCTCCACCGACGGCAGACTTTTGGATTAGTTTATAATTCATATCGCTATAAAACAAAACCCGCTACTAAGTAACGGGTTTTGCTGTTATTTAAATAGATTGAATACCTATCCACGCCTCCAAAATCGCGATGAATAATTTTCGCGCAAATAAGTTGCTGCAATATTCGGGTCGGAAATGATGTAATTTGAAACGCTTGTCCCACTTGTTGCCGTATCGGATAATGCAACCCACCATCCGTCACTATTGTTAAAAAAAACAGTTGATAATTTTTTGCAATTATAAAAAGCATACGAGCCTATATAATTCACTCCATACGTTATAATAAAAAGTTCCAAGGAAGAGCAGCCATAAAATGCATATCTACCTATAGTTGTGACCTCACAGTTTGTCTCATAGTATACATTCGCAAGCGATGTGCAACCGGAAAACGCATAATCGCCAATACTTGTAACACGTTTGGGAATTATAACAGATTCCAAGTTTTTGCAAGAAGAAAACGCATAACTTTCGATTTTCATAATAGAGCTTGGTATGGACGTTGTTGAGTTACTGCCATAAATTAAAGCGCCATCACTTAAACGTATCAAACAATTATTTGAGCTCATATAATATTTGCTGCTATTATCTGCTGTAATAGTGTCGAATCCACAAAATGCAAACGCTAATGATCCGATATAAGTTACCGATGCAGAGATACTGAGATTTTTTAAATTGCAATCATAAAAAGCACTATCGCCTATACTAGTCACCGTAGATGGGATATTTATGTCCTCCAAGTTAATGCACGAATCGAAAAGTGCTGCACGAATATATTTTAATGCATTTGGCAGCTTAACACTCTTTAAGGCTTGACATTTTACAAAAGCACTTTCCATTATTTCCGTTACACTATCCGGTATCTCAATAGACGTTAACCCGTAACAAGAATCAAATGCGCTAATCCCAATACTTATCAATTTGCTTTCCGCCTCGAACGAAAAGTCAGATAGTTTACAATCATAAAATGCAAGGTGACCTATATGAGTTACATTACTCGGAATAGTAATTTTATCTAAATTTATGCAACTACTAAAAGCAGAGTCGGCAATATATTCTAATTTACTATTGGGATCAAACGTAACTGAAATCAACCCCGTACATTGATTAAAGGCACTTTCACCAATTGTTGTAATGCTATTTGGTATATAAACCGATGTGATACCATTTGTGCGAGCATACGCATTATAATATGCATCATCCCAAAATCCATAGTCTGCAATTCGGCTTACAGGCAGTCCTTTGTACACCGAAGGTATAGTTATATCTCCAATGAGCGTAGCCGCGGCCTTTACGGCAATTTCATATGCGGAATTGGAGTTGATTAGCGTAAAGTCAAAATTAGCAGTCAATATGTCTGTCCATATCGTGTGCAGAGTTATATTATTGGGAGCAGTACTTACATTGGAGTTTGTATATACCGGTGTACCTCCTGACGAAGTTGCCCAGCCTTCAAACTTATATCCCTCTCGATACGGATTAGATAAGCCACCCGAAGCAGACGAGTTTGAAATACTGCTTGAAGTTTTATTAAATCGAACTACATAACTTTTATCCGAAGATAATACGCATCCCCAAAAAACAGGTCGATTCGACGCATTCCACAACGAATTCCAGCCACTCAATTTAGCAGTTGCCGTTTCCACATAAATAGTCAGATTGCTACATCCGGTAAAAGCATTGCTACCTAAATCTTTTAGCGTATATGGAATAGTAATACTATCAATTTTACGTCCTCTAAATCCATCTGCAGGTATAGAGGTTAATGCAGTAGGCAATATAATATCACCCTCTAATCCTAAGGGAACACATACTATGCTTGTTTTTGCTTTATTATATAAAATCCCATTTTGACCGGAAAAGTTCGCATTGTTGTCAATTACGGAAATTTCCTTTAAGTACGAGCTCTCTAAAGCCTTTTCCCCAATACTCTCGACGGAATCGGGTATAACAATCTTTGTCAATCCTGTATCGTAAAAAGCATAAGAGCCTATATCTGTAATCGTGTAATTGATAACAAATTCTTGTAGTTTGCCGCAGCCATAGAATAAATAATCGGGAATATAAGTAAGCTGCTCCCACATAACTACTTTAGATAGATTACTGCAACCTCTAAAAAAACCATCTCCAAGAGTCGTTAACTTATACGACAACTCACATTCGCGCAAGTTAGTACAATCCATAAATGTTTCTTTTTCTATAGTTTTAACACTACTCGGTATTTCTATTTCCTCAAGGCTACTACAACCCTTAAATGTCCCTTCGTTAATCTGTGTTACTCCATACGGCAATGAACATAAGCGCAAGTTTGTACAATCCATAAAGGCTTCTTTACCTATAGTAAAAATAGTGATTGGTATTACTATTTCCTCAAGACTACTACAACCTTTAAATGCGCTCTCTCCTACGGTGAATAGCGTATTTGGAAGGTGAACTTTTGATAATCTTATACAATATCTAAAAGCCTCTGAGTTAATGTAGCGAATTCCGTTCGGAATAGTTATATCGGTCAACGACTTACAATTATAAAATGTGCCTCTCCTAATGGTTAAAATGCTTTTGGGTATATTTACTTTCAGCAAAGTCTATAGCATTTTGCACCCATTCACTATTCCACTCTTCCTTTTCATTAGAAACTCTTAGTGAAACTAATCTTACATCCCACGCTACTCCGGTAACCCCTATTCTATTATTCCCTTGTGCTCCTATTATTCCTGCAACTTCCGTTCCATGACCAGTAAGATCAATTAATTCATTTTTATTTACAGATTTTGGAGTATCTTCAAGAAAATCCATATGGAGGTTATCATAAATCCTATTTTTTAAATCTTCATGTTGTCCATCTATACCGCTATCCATTACACCTACCAAAATAGTGGAGTTGCCGGTAGTAATATCCCAAGCTTCAGGAGCACTTATGCCAAATTCAGTATGTAATCCCCATTGATCTTTTTCATGATATTCTTTATGATATAATGGGTCATTCAGAGTCTCGCACGCAAAGCCTATATAATTAGGTTCAGCAATAAGCACATCATCTCTCGTCTCAAGCTGCTTTATGGTTTTTAAAACATTGGCTTTACTTTTATCTTTTAATGTTAAGCATAGAATTCTATGATAATTCTCCACATTAATCGATGTTTTCTTTTCTATATTAGACTTTAACGCACTTATGGATTGTTCGGCATTATAATACTTTTTTATTACTTTTGTAGAATATCCCGTCAAATCATCTATTACTTCACAATTGACTTCAGCAAAATCTTCCGGAACATAATCTATAAATTCAAAAGATGCATTTTGGTTTAACACTACAATCACAGCATCGTCTACAAAATCATCTTGTAAAGTAGCTTTACAAAAAATTTTTTCTTCTACTTGCTCCTCAATCATGTCCAATGCAAAAGTTTTTTGCATTGGTAGATAAACCAACATTGCCGATATCAATACGACAACAATTAATAAACTAACCTTTTTAATCATTTTAATACTCCTTTGTGATTTTATATTTTATTTCTTTTACTCCCACTATGTCCGCTTTATTGACCTCAATTAAAAATGTCCACGGTATCAAATCTATCGCCCCGCTTCTATATTGCGCCAAAATATTTACCATCAATATTACATCATCCAAATAGATTTTTTTTACAGAAAGAGCTGTAGCTGCATTACCGATTTTAGTTTCAAAAACTATAAGCGATTTGTCAGAAAAATACACTTCATCATATTCCCTGACTTTTTCCCCTATTATATTTGTATAGCCTAATGTACCTTCTTTAAAAGCGGTGTTGCCATATCTATCGCACAATTCCTGCAATTCTTCTAAAGAATTAACTAATTCAAGCACACCTATCTTTTCCTCATAATCAACTGATCTTCTATCAAAGGTGTGGTCCCTATAAGAGTTGGCATTAAACCAAATCCCGTTGTTATCTTTTATGTATTTAATCCCAAACCCTACGCCAAGTCCTATTGCCACAACCGCTAAAATCGATGCGGCAACAATTATCCACTTCTTTTTACTCATAAAATTATCCTCCTATAAAATCTTAAATTTTATTTTATATTGTGGCCCCCTTTGTGCAAATCTTTGATAAGAAAAACTTAGCACAAAAAAGGCATTATAGCAACTGATTTACTATAAACGCATTTATAGTTACTATA
Source organism: Clostridiales bacterium (assembly GCA_022508465.1). Classification (GTDB taxonomy): domain Bacteria; phylum Bacillota; class Clostridia; order Christensenellales; family Pumilibacteraceae; genus CAG-552. The sequence continues at coordinate 4,114 of JAFLVB010000020.1, read as the reverse complement.
AACGCATTTAAATTTGGGACTCTACTATCGGTAGAGTAGCAAAAAACAGACCTACGGATATATGTTTCTCGCATAAAGACTTTGGCTTATGAATTATTTATTTTTTAGTTTGTCTATTACAAATTATTATAATAAATTATTAAAATTTTGTCAATATATTTTCTTAAAATTTCTCAATTTAATTGGTTTATATGTCAATAATTAATATCACCAACTTTTACAATCACTTCCTCGATATTTTAATATGTTATTTGCTTTTTATTGCGTCATGATTCTCTCTCCACGACAGAAGATTT
>JAFLVB010000020.1:0-3718 GCA_022508465.1 Clostridiales bacterium | reverse complement strand
CGGTTTAGTTTTTCAGCCATACACTAATCGGTTTAGTTTTTCAGCCATACACTAATCGGTTTAGTTTTTCAGCCATACACTAAAAAGTTTTTTGCTTACTTTTTTACAAAAAAGTAAGTTGCTTTTTGTTTCGTTTTTTGCTATACTCTACTCTGTTACTAAAATCAGGAGCAGCATATGGATATCAATCAAAAAATAACACAAGAACTTGACGTAGCAAGATGGCAGGTGGATGCCGCCGTGGGCCTTATCGACGAGGGAAACACTATCCCGTTTATATCCCGTTATCGCAAGGAGGCGACGGGGCAATTAAACGACGAGCAACTGCGTAAACTAAGCGAACGTCTTACATACTTACGCAACCTCGAGGAGAAAAAGGAACAGGTCCTGAGTAGCATAGAGGAGCAAGGCCAGCTAACCGACGAGTTGCGCAACCAGATACTAAATGCCGAAACACAGGTGGCTGTGGACGACTTGTATCGCCCCTTCCGCCCCAAGCGCAGGACGCGTGCCATTATCGCTAAAGAGAAGGGGCTCGAGCCGCTCGCTAACCTCATACTCTTACAAATGGTAAATAAGCCGGTAATTGAGCTTGCCAAAGAATATGTTAACCCCGAAAAGGAAGTCGCCACTCCCGAGGAGGCTATCGCGGGGGCGCTCGATATAATAGCCGAATTTATCTCGGACAACGCTCAGTACCGCACCGCCATAAGGGATATGACGTTTAAGCTGGGGAGGCTGACGGCGACCGCCAAAAAACCCGAGGTCAAGACGGTATATGACAACTACTACAACTATGAGGAGGCAATACCGCGAATCACCGGGCACAGAATCCTTGCCGTAAACCGCGGCGAGGCGGAAAAGGTGCTTACCGTTAAAGTCGCTGCGCCTATCGAAAAAATAACCGAATATCTCACCCGTCACGTCATTACTCGCAAAAATTCTTTCACAGAGCCGCTACTTCGTTCTGCGATAGATGACAGCTATGCCCGACTTATAGAGCCGAGCATAGCCACCGAAATCCGCAATATGCTCACCGAAAAGGCGGAGGAAGGCGCGATATCCGTTTTTGGCAAAAACCTCGAGCAACTGCTTATGCAGCCACCCATTGTAGGTCAGGTCGTGCTTGGTTGGGACCCCGCATTCCGCACAGGCTGCAAGCTCGCCGTTGTGGACGCTACTGGCAAGGTGCTGGACACTACTGTCATTTATCCCACAGCTCCCACCACCCCCGAAAAGATTGCTCGCGCTAAGCAGACCTTGGCGCTACTCATAAAGAAATACAATATAACGCTTATTTCGCTCGGCAACGGCACGGCATCTCGCGAAAGCGAACAGATAATCGTTGACCTGTTGCGCGAAACCGGACTAAAAGTGCAATACGTTATAGTCAACGAGGCGGGAGCGTCGGTATACTCGGCAAGCAAGCTGGCTACAGAGGAGTTCCCCGAGTTTGATGTGGGACAACGCAGCGCCGCAAGCATAGCGCGTCGTCTGCAAGATCCGCTGTCCGAGCTCGTAAAGATAGACCCTAAGTCTATAGGTGTGGGACAGTATCAGCACGATATGAATCAAAAACGTCTGGGCGAAACGCTTGAGGGCGTTGTCGAGGACTGCGTCAACAAGGTGGGCGTTGACCTCAACACGGCAAGCGCGGCACTACTCCAATACATTTCGGGCGTGACCCCGACTATCGCCAAAAACATAGTGTCGTATCGCGAAAAGAACGGTCGCTTTGTCAGCCGTGCTCAGCTATTAAAGGTAGACAAGTTAGGGGCAAAGGCGTATCAGCAATGCGCAGGCTTTTTGCGCATTTCGGGCGGGGAAAATTTCCTGGATGCGACGAGCGTTCATCCCGAAAGCTACGACGCAACGCTTAAATTTATGCAGCTGCAGAGCATAAAACCCGGGGACATAGGCACGTTAAGCGGGCTATCCAAAAAGATTGACTATGTAAAGTCGGCAGCTGAGCTGGGCATTGGCGAGCTTACATTACGCGACATTGTTTCCGAACTCGAAAAGCCGGCACGTGACCCGCGTGAGGAAATGCCCAAGCCCATACTTCGCTCCGACGTTTTGGAGATGGAAGACCTTAAAGAAGGCATGGTGCTTAAAGGCACGGTGCGCAATGTTATCGACTTTGGCGTGTTTGTGGACATAGGCGTGCACCAGGACGGACTCGTGCATATATCGCAGCTGTCGAGTACCAAGTATGTAAAGCACCCGCTTGAGGTTGTAAAGGTCGGTGACATTGTGGACGTAAAAGTCTTAGGCGTAGATAAGGACAAAAAGCGCATCTCCCTCACAATGAAATTTTAAACTGATGGGCTATGGTTCTACTTAACAACTTACGTGGCTCAGTTTATACTGTTTACTAAATATCGTCGCTATCTTTTTAAACTGATGGGCGTAGTCCGACTTAATTACTTACGTGGCTCAGTTTATACTGTTTACTATAAATATCGTCGCTATCTTTTTAAACTGATGGGCGTAGTCCGACTTAATTTCTTACATGGCTCAGTTTATACTGTTTACTAAAATATCGTCGCTATCTTAATTGCTAACGTATAGTAAATACGATTACTATCTCTAAACAGTTTAATAACCAAATTTAATACAGTCGCTAACTTAATCTAACGACAGCAAAAAAGAAGGCTAACCGATACGGTAAGCCCTCTTTTACATCACCTTTTATGGGGTAACAAATGGCTTATGCTTTATGCTTAATAAAGAGTACAATTATGCATGCAATAGCCGAATGGCTCTCTACTTCGGTCGTTGCCATTTACACGTTCTTCTTTGCAAAGGCCGCAACTTTGCTTTCGGATTGAGCTGATTCTGCGCCGTGAATGGAAAGTCCAGTCACTACATTTGCACCCTTGCAAATCGTCTTAAGTTGTCGCTCGCTCCCACCCATTCCGCTGCCTTCATTGGTGCAGAACGGTACGATTTTTTTGCCAGTAAGGTCGTAATACTCGAGGAATGTGCACATACACATAGGCATTACACCCCACCAATTGGGATAGCCTACAAAAATCGTGTCGTACTTAGATATGTCCTCAACAAATCCCTTGATTTCCGGGCGAGCATTTGCACGCAGTTCCTGCTGAGCCTCCTCTGTACATTCATAGTAGTCTGCAGCATATGGCTTTACTGTGTCGACCTCAAACAAGTCGCCGCCCACCGCTTTTTGAATAAACTCCGCAACGATTTCGGTGTTGCCTTTCTTTAAATTCTTAATACTACCGTTCCAGTAGTTTTCTCCCTTTCTCGAATAATAAACAATTAAATTTGCCATTAGTCTAACCTCCGCTTTTCTTATAATTTTATTCTGTACAAATAAGCAATCTTGATTTTTCAAACCACTCGGGTAAAATTTATTGCACTATCTAATCGATAATGCAATCTTTTTTCTTGAAATTATAGTCTCAACAATACGACGCCGTTTCATTTGCCCGCTAATATTCTTCTGCGAGCTATCGGTCCTTCTTCTCCTGTTTATCGTGATACATCATAGCGTCGCTGCGCTTGATAGTATCCTGCAAATCTTTGTCCTGAGTCTCGTCAAATAGTGTATAGCCAAGCGCCACATTGAACGGGAATTCCAAACGTTCTTGGTCCGCCTTGACCAAACTATCAAAGTAAGCAATCCTCTCTTTTACATCCGACTCTCCCGTGCCCAAAAATACAAACTCGTCTCCACCTATGCGATAGCACG
>JAFLVB010000002.1 GCA_022508465.1 Clostridiales bacterium | reverse complement strand
GGGATACAAGTTCCTTATTTACGAAAACGAAGCATTCCTTATCGGATACAATGGTGACGATCATGCGCTTGCATTGCCAAACAGTATTAACGGAATGCAGTATTCGATAGCTCCGTATGCATTCTACTACAACTCCAAGATAGCAAGCATTATGATTCCTGCCAGCGTTACCACTATCGGTGATTTTGCGTTTAGCGGTACAAGACTTGTAAGTGTTGATATCCTCGGCGAAACCTTAGAGTATGTAGGTAGGTATGCATTCGCCGGTTGTTCTGACTTAATCTTTATTAATCTTCCAGATACTGTCACTTACATAGGCCAAAATGCGTTCCAGCAATGTAAGGTTCTCGAGACTATTAATCTTGGCAGAATTACGTCTATCGAGGATCGTGTTTTCTCATACTGTATTTCGATTAAGGAAATAGTCATTCCCAATACCGTAAAATATATTGGTAAGTATGCGTTTGAAAGTGCCGGTGTAATGACCAGTATTACCTTTGAAGAAAACAGCATATGTGAGTACATCGATGTTTGCGCATTCTATTGTTGCACAAATCTTAAAACGATTAATATTCCCGATAGCGTTAAGACTATTTATAGTGGCGCATTCAACAATTGTGAGTCGCTCCAAAGTGTTAACTTCGGCGAAAACAGCAAGTTGGAATCTTTGGGCGCAGACGAGGCTATTAACGGCGGATTCAGTTATGCCTTTGGTGAGTGTAAAGCTCTTAAAAGCATTATCTTGCCTGAAAGCCTTAAGGAAATCGGCGCGCAAACCTTCTATATGTGCTACAACCTCGAGTGGATCGTTGTGGGAAGCGAAAGCAAGTCTGCTGCCGATCAGGTTCTCAAAAAAGTTTCTCCTTCAGCATTCTTTATCATCAAGGGAGCAGATAGATATAAGTTGAGAGCTATTTACTTTAGAGGCTCTGCAAGCTCGCAATGGAACCCGCTTGGCGTTTCGCTCGAAAGCGACATCACGGTTTACTACTATTCTAAGTCCAAAAAGTCGGGTAACTATTGGCGTTATGTTAATGGGGTGCCCACTTCCTGGAACTAAACAGTAATTATCACACCCGCAACCATATAGTCCTCTCACTAATACTATGTATAAATGTATAGTCGGGGTATGCATAAAGCGAATGACGGTTGAGGGTAACAAAAAGACTAAATAATATCCTTGGTGATATTTGATCTCCTTTTGTTAACGGATCATAAGTCCACGTAAAACCCGTAAGACAACTTACGGGTTTTATGTTTTGGGGTGGGGATAACCCAATCACACCCTCCTTAACCGAGAACTCGCAGAGTTAAAAGATTTCGTTACGCTTTACTCGGGTATAATGGAATAAAGCAATTAAATTTCAGCCTTAGAATTTACCTTTACCCCTTGACAAAACGGCATTAAAGTGGATATAATATATATACTTGCATAATTAGCATAATAAGGGGATAAATATGAATTTAGCCGAAAAACTTGTTGAGCTCAGAATTGCCACGCGTAGTGCCACCATGTGCGAAAGCGTGAGTGGAAAACCGAAAAACACTCTATCACTCAAGACCAAAATCTTATTCTTACTCAGAGATAAAAGCTTGCCGCCCGTGGACATCATGACTACGTTGCATCTTGCCAAGACCAATCTCGCGCTCTTAACAAGCGAAATGGCTAAGGATGGGCTTATTACAAAAGATAAGCAACAGTACGACAAACGAGTGGTTTACTACTCGCTGACCGATGCAGGCAAGGCATACTTGGACGCAAGACTGTCTACAATAGAAACGGCTATGAAGAAGGCTTTTCCTGCCGATGAATATGACAAGGCGTATAAGGCACTCGATGAGGCAGTCGACGTTCTGTCATTTTTGTAATTCGATTGCAGGTCGCTATGCGGCAGGCAAGTCTGCATTTAGGGCAACAGCCCGAGCATATATCCTTAAAAGTTTTTTGCTTACTTTTTTACAAAAAAGTAAGCAAGCGAGCTTGCATATAGGGCTACAGCTCGGGCTTAGAAATAAGCAGTTTATAACCACATTAAAAGTTTTTTGCCTACTTTTTTACAAAAAAGTAAGCAAGCGAGCTTGCATATAGGGCTAAAGACCGGGCTTAGAAATAAGCAGTTTATAACCACATTAAAAGTTTTTTGCCTACTTTTTTACAAAAAAGTAGGTGGTTACTTTTTTACAAAAAAGTAACAAGGAGAAGTTATGGTAAAACTTTACAACACTCTTTCGCGCAAGAAGGAAGAATTCGTGCCGCTTGGCAAAACAGTAACTATGTATTCGTGCGGTCCCACCGTTTATAACTACGCTCACATAGGCAATATGCGCGCGTACATCTTTATGGACAGCGTTAGGCGTGCGCTTAAATACAACGGTTACAAGATCAAGGGCGTTATGAATATCACCGATGTCGGTCATCTACTCAGCGACGGCGACGAGGGTGAAGACAAGATGGCTAAGGCGAGCCGTGAACAGCAAAAGTCTGTTTACGAGATTGCCGAAATGTATACAAAGGCGTTTATGGACGACCTTAATAAGCTCAATATAGGCAAGCCCGAAATAATTGCCAAGGCGACCGAGCATATCGACGATATGCTTAACTATGTAGTAAAACTTGTCGACCTCGGCTACGGCTACGAGACAAGCGACGGAATTTACTTCGATATAGCTAAATTCCCGACATATGGCAAGCTGAGCGGACTTAACCTCGACAATCAGATAGCAGGCGCGCGCGTTGACGTCAACGACGAAAAGCGTCACCCTGCCGATTTCGCTTTATGGAAAAAGGCGCCCAAGGAGCATATTATGCAATGGCCGTCGCCCTGGGGTATGGGTTATCCCGGCTGGCATATAGAGTGCAGTGCAATGAGCAAGAAGTATCTCGGCGACCGCTTTGATATCCATACAGGCGGCGTCGACCATATCCCCGTCCATCACGAAAACGAGATCGCGCAAAGCGAGGCGCTCGAAGGACATCAAACGGTCAACTACTGGATGCATGGCGAATTTATGCAGGTGGACGGCGGCAAGATGAGTAAGTCGCTGGGCAACACTTATACAGTTGCCGACCTCGAGGCAAAAGGTTACTCGCCAATGGTGTTCAGATACTTCTGCCTCAACACGCACTACCGCAAGACGCTCAACTTTACATTTGCCGCAATGGACGCTGCTAAGACGGCGTATACAAGGCTGTTGTCGGCGATAAACGAGCACCGTAACGGTAAAGCCGAAACGCCGAAAGAAACCCTTGCTAAGTACGAAAAAGATTTTACCGATGCGATAAGCGACGACATAAATATTCCGCTCGCGCTCGGCGTGTTATGGAATATGCTTAAAGAACCTGCGTCCAAGCAGATTTACGAGCTTGTGCAAAAGTTCGATACCGTGTTCGGACTTCGCCTCGACACGCTCCCGCAGGAGGAGAAGATAGAGGTCCCTGACGAGGTGGCAGAACTTGCGGACAAGAGGTTAGAGGCGCGTAAAAATAAAGACTGGGCGCTTAGCGATGCTCTGCGCGACCAAATAGCCGCCCTCGGCTACACCGTTGTCGACAAAAAAGACGGCTACGATATAAAAAAGAATTAGATAGTAAATAAATAAGATTTAAATAGCTTACTTAAGCCCTCTCGCAACTACTGCGCGGGGGCTTTTGCGGTGCATTAGCATATAGTTGCTGTGTGGTAGTCATATAAATAGACTTTTTTACATTATTTCAAAAAAATATTGACAAACTGCAATATTGTATGATATGATTGTGATATATAACAAAACATTTTACAAAAAAATTATCCAATAGGAGGTAAAATAAGTGAGCAAGAAAAAGAAGTGGATAATCGTTGTTTCATCTATCTTGGCAGTTGTGGCAATAGGACTTGGCGTGGGTTTGGGCGTAGGGCTTTCTGGTAGGATTTGGTATAAAGCTCATATTTTTGGAGGCAGGTTTGGTTGGCAAGATACAGAGGAAGGAATTTTTGAATTAGTTACTTCTTTAGATGAGCTAAAAGAAATATGTGATACATATGACAATCCCGCTTTTTCAGAAGAATATTTTGCTTATTTAACTTCAATGGGTGCCAAACTTCGAGAATATGACGGTACATATTTTTCGGACAAAGCAGTTATAATATTTTCTACTACCGGTAATTCAAAACGATTTAAAATAAAAAAAATATACGTAAAGAATAAAGAACTAATATTGGATATTAATTATAAAGAATATAAACATGGACATGCGCTATGGCTTGAATACACAACAATAATAATTGAAATAAATAAAGCAGATATACTCGGAATAACGGATATGAAAACAATATAAACATTTCACATAGGAGTAAAGATATAAAAAGAGGGATTTGTTTTCTATTGGTTGAAAAGCAAAATAAAACCGCTCGACTTTGGTCGGGCGGTTTTCGTTATTAGTAATTTAAACTCTTATTTGTTTTTCAAAAGGTCTCTTATATCTTTAAGCAATGCTTCGGTGGAGTTTGCAGCAGCTTCGGCAGCAGCCTTTTCTTCTTCGGCTTTCTTAGCGGCGGTGAGCTCTGCGTCGATTTTAGCGATCTCTTCCTTGCTCTTGCCTTGCTTACGATATGCTTTGTACTGCTCTTTGGTGATAGTCTGACCATACTTGGGAGCGGATGCGCCCTTTGCGCGCATAAGCACCTTGATGATGATGAACAGAACAAGTGCTATCAAGATAAAGTTGATGATTGCGGCAACAAATGCACCCCAGTCAATATAGATGGAATTGGCAAGATCAATAACTTCTTTGCCTTCTACTATCGTATATGCGGGCGAGAGCATTGTGATTGCAGCTTCGAGTCCTTCTCCGCCCAAAATCTTCACGAGGGCAAAATTGATGAGCGGCTGAAGAATATTTGCTGTTAATGCGGTTACGATTGCGGTGAATGCAGCACCGATAATCATGCCTACGGCAAGGTCGAGAATGTTGCCGCGAGAAATAAACTCTTTAAATTCACGGAAAAATTTCTTCATTGTGTTACTCCTTTAATTATTATACAAGGATTATAGCACCTTTATAGTAAAAAGTAAACAAATTTATAGCATATTTTATTGCGGCAAATCAAATTTCTAAATCAAATGGCAAGGTTTTACAAAAAAAAGTAAAATTTTTTTAGTAAATCCCATTAAAATCGTTGACAATCCTTGACAGATAAATTATAATAGGTAAGCTGTGCATTATGCGCAGTATGCTCGCCGAGGGGTTGATGTCGGAGGTTACCGCACTAAAAATTAGCATTATTGCGGAGAACTCAGGCGGACAAGTGCGGCAAAAGCCGTGCGGACTTCGGATCGTCGAATGTAGGACCGTAAAGCGGTCTAAATTAAAAGGCGAGTTTAACACACACGACGGAGTTGTTCGGAGTCGATTGCTATGGAGGTTAAAAATGGCAAGTCAAAAAATCAGAATTAAGCTTAAGGCTTATGACCATGACCTGATCGATCAAAGCGCCGCTCGAATCGTAGAGACGGCCAAAAAGACGGGTATCAAGGTGAGTGGACCTATTCCGCTTCCCACAGACAAAGAAGTTGTCACAATTCTGCGCGCCGTACACAAATATAAGGATTCGCGCGAGCAGTTCGAGTTAAGAACTCATAAAAGACTGATAGATATTTACAGTCCTTCGGCAAAGACGGTTGATTCGCTTATGAAGTTAGATTTACCCGCCGGTGTAGATATCCAGATTAAGTTATAAGGCATCGGAGGGAACGAATTATGGAAAAAGCTATATTAGGTAAAAAGCTCGGAATGCTTCAAGTCTTTGACGAAACGGGCTTGGCTGTTCCGGCAACAGTAGTAGAGGCCGGTCCTCTGGTGGTTGTAGGTATAAAGGTTAAGGGCAAGGACACTCACGACGCAGTAGTTTGCGGATTCGAGGATGTCGAGGAGCGCAAGCTCAGTAGGCCCGTTGCCGGTCAGATGAAAAAAGCCGGTGTACCGTATAAGCGCGTACTCAGAGAATTCAGATTTGACGATTGCAGCAAATATAAGATCGGAGACGTAATCAAGTGCGATATCTTCTCGGGTGGCGACACCGTTGACGTTGTAGGTATTACAAAAGGTCGCGGTTTTACTGGCGCTATCAAGAGATGGAATCAACATCGTCTTAAGATGACCCACGGTACCGGACCTGTTCACCGCGAGCGTGGTTCCTCGGGTGCGAACAGCACTCCCAGTAAGGTAATCAAGGGATTGCATATGGCAGGTCATTACGGTCATGAAAGAGTTACTATCAAAAACCTTAAGATTATAAAGGTTGATACGGAACGCAATGTACTTTTGATTAAGGGTGCGATTCCGGGCCCCAAGGGCGGTTTAGTTACGGTTAAAGAAGCCGTTAAGCATTAGGAGGAAGGTATGCCAAGCATTAAAGTTTATAATCAAAAAGGCGCTCAGACCGGAGAATTAGAGCTCGACGAAAGCGTATTCGGAGCTGAATATAACGAAGGGCTTATTCATCAGGTTGTTGTAGCGCAGGCAAACAATGCAAGACAGGGAACAAAATGCACGCTTACCAGAACCGAAGTTCGAGGCGGCGGTCGCAAGCCCTGGAGACAAAAGGGTACAGGTCATGCACGTCAAGGCTCTATAAGAGCTCCCCAGTGGATTAAGGGTGGCGTCGTATTTGCACCCAAGCCGAGAGACTTTTCGCAAAAGGTTAACATCAAGGCAAGACGTAACGCATTAAGAAGCGCGCTCAGCGCTAAGCTCAGCGACGGAGATATGATCGCAGTTGACAAGTTTGAGGTTGGCGGCAAGACTAAGGAAGCTGCTGCAATACTCAAGGCGCTCAACATCGAAAAGAGAGTTTTGATCGTAGTTGACGGCGAAAACGAAATGTTCCTTAGAGCAACTAACAACATTCCGTTCGTACGAGTTCTTCCGGCAGAGCAAATCAACGTAAGAGAGCTCGTAGCTAACGCTAAATGCATAATGACTGTGCCGGCTATCAAGAAAATCGAGGAGGCATACAAAGCATGAACGTTTACGACGTAATCAAAAAGCCTGTTACTTCCGAAAAGAGTTATTCGGGCATCAATATGAAAAAGTACGGCTTTATAGTTGACAACAACGCAACTAAGACAGATATCAAAAAGGCTGTCGAAGAGATCTTTAAGGTTAAGGTTGCTAAGGTCAACACGGTAAATATAAAAGGAAAGCTCAAAAGACAGGGACGCACTCAAGGTTATACGTCCGATATCAAAAAGGCTTACGTTCAGCTCACCGCTGACAGCAAAGCCATCGAGTTCTTTGAGAGCTTAGGTTAATGGGAGGACATCATGGGTATAAAAAGATTTAAACCGATTACTCCGGGTACGAGATTTAAGACGGTTAGCTCGTTCAGCGAGATCACAACCGATGTTCCCGAAAAATCGCTTTTAAAAAGCATAAACCGCAAAGGCGGCCGCAACAGCTATGGTAGAATTACCGTTCGTCACATCGGCGGAGGCAATCGCCGCAAGTTGCGTATCATCGACTTTAAGAGGGACAAGGACAATGTTCCCGCAAAGGTTGCGACCATTGAGTACGATCCCAACCGCACCGCATACATTGCATTACTTCACTATGTAGACGGCGAAAAGAGATACATTCTCGCTCCTCTTGGACTTCAAGTAGGCGACACCGTTGTATCGGGCAGCGATTGCGATATCAAGACAGGTAACGCTTTGCCGCTCGCATCTATCCCCGTAGGTACTCTTGTTCATAACATAGAGATGCAGCCGGGTAGAGGCGGCAAGATGGTTAAGACCGCAGGCGCAGCAGCTCAGCTCATGGCTAAGGAAGGCAAGTATGCAACACTTCGTCTTCCCAGCGGCGAAATGAGAATGATCCTTCTCACTTGCAAGGCAACAATCGGTCAGGTAGGTAACCTCGACCACGAACTTGTTTCTATCGGTAAGGCAGGACGTAAACGTCACATGGGTATCAAGCCCACCGTCCGCGGTGTAGTTATGAACCCCTGCGATCACCCGCACGGTGGTGGTGAAGGTAAGTCGCCTATCGGTCGTCCCGGTCCTGTTACTCCTTGGGGTAAGCCGGCACTCGGTTACAAGACCAGAAACAAGCACAAGAACAGCAACAAATTTATTGTTAAGCGCATAAATTAGCGAGGTAAATTATGAGTAGAAGTTTGAAAAAAGGTCCTTATGTAGAGGAAAGATTGTATAACAGGGTTTGCGCCCAAATGGATACAACGGATAAAAAAGTAATCAAAACTTGGTCAAGAAGTTCTACTATTTACCCGGAATTCATTGGACAGACCATCGCGGTTCACGACGGACGTAAGCACGTTCCCGTATACTGCACCGAAGAAATGGTTGGGCATAAGCTTGGTGAATTCGCCCCCACCCGCACATTCAAGGGTCACGCCGGCGAAAAGACAACCAAAGGCAGATAAGGAGAAAGATAATGGCTAATACAAGCAAAAGTAGAACTCAAATAAAGCAGGAAAGAAACGAGACCAAGAGAGAAATGCGTCCGTTCGCTCGTGCCAGATATATCAGAATTTCTCCCAGCAAGGTTAGAATCGTACTTGACGTTGTTAGAGGCAAGTCGGTTAACGAGGCACTTGCAATGCTCGAAGCTATCCCCAATGCATCCGCAGAGGTAACATATAAGCTCATTAAGTCTGCGGCAGCTAACGCCGAAGTAAAGGGCTTGTCGAGAGCAGACCTTTATGTAGCGGAGATATTTGCGGACGGCGGTCCCATTCTCAAGAGAATGAACCCCGTTTCTAAGGGCAGAGCACACCGTATTAATAAGCGTACCAGCCATATTACGGTAATACTCGACACCAAAAAGGAGGACAAGTAATTATGGGACAGAAAGTTAATCCCCACGGACTCAGAGTCGGCGTTATCAAGGGATGGGACGCTCAATGGTATGCAAATAAAAGAGATTTCTCGGAATTTTTGGTAGAAGACTACAAAATCCGCGAATTCATTAAGAATAAGTATTACACCTTCGGAATTTCCAAGACGACTATCGAGAGAGCGCAGGGCAAGGTTACCGTAAACATCTTTACATCCAAACCCGGTATGCTTATAGGCGTTAAGGGCGCAGGCGTAGAGCAGCTCAAAAAGGAGCTTAGCAAGATTGTAGCTAAGGGCAGAATCATCCATATCAACATTATGGAAGTTAAACGTCCGGATATGGACGCTCAGCTCGTAGCAGAAAACATTGCAGCTCAGCTCGAAAAGCGTGCATCTTTCCGTCGCAGTATGAAGCAAGCGATGGGCAGAGTAATGCGCAGCGGTGCTAAGGGTGTTAAGATTATGGTGTCCGGTAGATTGGACGGAGCGGAAATCGCTCGTAGCGAAAGCTATCACGACGGTTCTATACCGCTTCAAACACTCCGTGCGGATATCGACTATGCCGAGGCAGAGGCTAACACCACATTCGGTAAGATCGGTATCAAGGTATGGGTATATAAGGGCGAGGTAATTCCCCAGCTTAAGGAAGGAGGGCAACACTGATGTTATTGCCGAAGAGAGTTAAAAGACGTCGCGTTCAACGTGGCAGAATGAAGGGCAAGGCTAACAAAGGTAATGTTATTGCTTACGGCGAATATGGACTTGTTTCTTTGGATCCGGGTTGGATCAAATCCAATCAGATCGAAGCTGCCCGTATCGCTATGACCAGATATATCAAGCGTGGCGGTCAGGTTTGGATAAACATATTCCCGCATAAGCCTGTTACAAAGAAGCCTGCCGAGACTCGTATGGGTTCCGGTAAGGGTGCTCCCGAATTCTGGGTAGCTGTTGTTAAGCCGGGCAGAGTGTTGTTCGAGATGGCAGGCGTACCCGAAGAGGTAGCAAAAGAGGCATTGAGACTTGCGTCCCACAAGCTTCCCGTTAGATGCAAATTCGCACGTAAGGATGAGCTTGTAAGCGCTGACGCAAACATAGATACAAACAAGGAGGTTGAAGCATAATGAAATCCACATTTCGCGATTTACAGGACAGCGAGCTTACCGCTAAACTTGCGGAGTTAAAGCAAGAGTTGTTCAACTTACGCTTCAGCCACGCAACTGGACAGCTTGCTAATCCTACTCAACTCAGCAGATGTAAGAGGGATATCGCAAGAGTTAAAACCGTTATTCGTGAGCGCGAGCTTGCGAAGAAGGCGTAATCGGAGGGTAATATGGCAGATACAGTAGTAAGAAACAACCGTAAGGTAAGGGTAGGTATCGTCGTTAGCGACAAGATGGATAAGACCATCGTTGTTGCGGTAAGAGACAAGACCAAGCACCCTCTGTATAAAAAGACAATCAACAGAACGACTAAGTTCAAGGCTCACGACGAAAACAACGAAGCCGGCATCGGTGACATTGTAGAAATCATCGAGACAAGACCTTTGTCTAAAGACAAGTGCTTCAGACTTAATCGCATTGTCGAAAAGGCTAAATAAGGAGAACGCATATGATACAACCACAATCTTATCTCAAAGTCGCAGACAACAGCGGCGCAAAAGAAATTATGTGTATTCGTGTACTCGGCGGCTCCTTCCGTCGCACAGGTAACATCGGCGATGTTATCATCGCGTCCGTAAAGAGTGCAACTCCGGGCGGCGCAGTTAAGAAGGGCGACGTAGTAAGAGCGGTAATCGTTCGCAGCCACAAGGGCGTTAATCGTCCCGATGGCAGTCATATTCGTTTTGACGACAACGCAGCGGTTATTATCGATACTCAAAAGCAACCGAGAGGCACGCGTATATTCGGGCCTATCGCAAGAGAGCTCAGGGACAAGGACTATATGAAAATCATTTCCCTTGCGCCCGAGGTTATGTAGGAGGAACGAATATGAGTTTACGAATCAAGAAAGGGGACACGGTCAAGGTCATTACCGGCTCGGACAAAGGCCAAACCGGTAAGGTTATAGCCGTAGATCCCAAAACCAACCTTGTAAAGGTAGAAAATCTCAATATGGTTAGCCGTCATCGTAAGGGACGCACTGCTCAAGAGCAGAGCGGCATCATCAAGATGGAAGGTAACATCAACATTAGTAACGTAATGCTTGTTTGCCCCTCCTGCGAGAAGGCAACCCGCATAGCTACGATAGAAGTGGACGGCAAAAATCACCGTCAGTGCAAGCATTGCGGCTTTGATATCGACTCCAAGAAGGCAGAAAAGAAGGAGACCAAGAAGAGAAGCGCAAAGGCAGACGAAAAGACCGAAAAGACTTCTACAAGCAGAGTAAAGCGTACGCGTAAGTCGCAAAAAGACAGCGACAGCGCAGAGAAGTAATGGGAGGACGTTATGGCTGAACTTCAAAGAAACAGACTTAAGACAAGGTACACCCAGGAAATCGTACCTGCGCTCATCAAGGAACGCGGCTACAAGAACGTTATGGAAGTACCCAAGCTCGATAAAATCATACTCAATATGAGATTGGGCGATATAAAAGACAACAGCAAGAGCGTCCAAATTGCCATGAATGAGCTCGAGGCTATCGCCGGACAAAAGGCTATCCTTTGCAAGGCGAAAAAGTCGGTAGCTAACTTCAAGCTGAGAGAAGGTCAATCGATAGGTATCAAAGTCACCCTTCGCGGCGACAAAATGTACGAGTTCTTTGACAAGCTCGTATCGGTAGCCTTCCCCCGTGTAAGAGACTTCAGAGGTATTTCGGGTAAGTCCTTTGACGGCAGAGGTAACTATGCTGTCGGCATCAAGGAACAGATTATCTTCCCCGAAGTTCCGTACGAGCAGGTAGAAAAAGTAAGAGGCTTCGACGTTTGCGTGGTAACAACCGCAAAGACCGACGACGAAGCGAAAGCACTCCTTGTTAAGCTTGGAATGCCTTTCAAGAACTAACAGGGATAAGGAGAATTATTTATGGCAAAGAAAGCAATGATAAATAAGCAGCAAAAGCCTGCAAAATACTCTACCCGCGCTTACACTCGTTGTAAGATTTGCGGCAGACCGCATTCGGTTTTACGTAAGTACGGTATTTGCAGAATTTGTTTCAGAGAACTTGCGTACAAGGGAGAAATCCCCGGCGTTAAGAAGTCGAGCTGGTAAGGAGGTATAAGTATGGTAGTTAATGATCCAATAGCAGATTTGCTCACAAGAATCAGAAACGCTTTGACAGCAAAGCACGATACTGTTACCGTTCCGAGTTCCAAAATGAAGAAGGCTATCGCTGATATTCTCGTAAACGAGGGATATATCAAGAGCGCCGAGATCGTGGAAAACGACGGACATAAAAATATTTATATTACCTTAAAGTACGGTGCGAAAAACGAAAGGGTTATAACCAGCCTTAAAAGAATTTCTAAGCCCGGTCTCAGAGTATACTGCGGCTATCAAGATCTTCCCAAGGTGCTTAACGGATTGGGTATTGCAATCATCTCCACTTCCAAGGGCATTATGACCGACAAGCAGGCTCGTGCCGATAAGATAGGCGGCGAAGTTCTCGCCTATATCTGGTAGGAGGTCGATATGTCAAGAATAGGAAGATTACCCGTAGCTATTCCGGCAGGCGTTACCGTGGAGTACAAGGATAACATCGTTACCGTTAAGGGCCCCAAAGGTACACTCAGTCAGGAAATTGCGGACAGAAACATTAATGTTAAAATCGAAGGTGCCGAAGTTCATGTAGAGCGCACAAGAGAAGATAAATCAGTTAAGAGCAAGCACGGACTTTACCGTCAGCTTATAAGCAACATGGTTGCAGGCGTTGTTACTCCGTTCAGCCGTTCGCTTATCGTAAACGGTGTAGGCTGGAAGGCAGCAGTCAGCGGCAAAAAGCTTACTCTTAACGTAGGTTACAGCCACCCCGTAGACTTCAATATTCCCGAGGGCATCAACATTACCTGCCCCGATCAGAATACCATTGTAGTTTCGGGTATAAGCAAGGAGCTTGTGGGACAGACCGCAGCAACCATCAAATCCAAGAGGCCGGTTGAGCCGTATCATTCGTACGGTATCAGATACAGTGATGAAGTTGTCATCATGAAAGAAGGCAAGAAAGGTAAATAATAGGAGAGCATTATGATAAACAAGATTAATAAAAACGGCGTAAGAGCCAAAAGACATCTTAGGATCAGAGCACACCTTAAGGGTTGTGCCGAAATGCCCCGCCTTTGCGTTTACCGCAGCACTTCTCATATATACGCTCAGATTATCGATGACGTTAAGGGAGTTACGATTACATCCGGCTCCACTATCGCTAAGGATATCAACGTTGAGGGTATGACCAAGACCGAGGCTGCTAAGGTAGTAGGCGCATTTATTGCAAAGCGTGCTTTGGACGCTGGTGTAAAAAAGGTCGTTTTCGACAGAGGCGGCTACCTGTATACCGGAAGAGTTAAGGCACTCGCCGACGGCGCAAGAGAAGCCGGTCTTGAGTTTTAGGAGGAAGTATTATGGCAAAGAGAGAACAAGAAGTTGTTAAGCAGGACGACGGAATTCAAAGCAGACTTGTCGGCGTTAACCGTATTACCAAGGTTGTTAAGGGCGGACGCAATATGCGTTTTGCTGCACTCGTGGTAGTAGGCGACGGCAACGGCAGTGTCGGCATCGGCACAGGCAAGGCTACCGAGGTTCCCGAGGCTATCAAAAAGGCGGAACAAATCGCACGCCGTAATATGGTTAAGGTTTCGCTCGGCGAAAGCACCATTCCTCACGAAGTTATCGGTAAGTTCGGCAAGAGCGTAGTTATGCTCATGCCTGCTCCCGAAGGTCGAGGCGTTATCGCAGGCAGCAGCGTCAGAGCTGTTGTAGAGCTTGCGGGCATTAAGAATATCACAACCAAGAGCTACGGCTCGCGTAACCCCATCAATACCGTAAAGGCAACCTTCGAGGGACTTAAGGCGCTTCGCTCGCCCGAAAAGATTGCAGCTCTCCGCGGCAAGACCGTGGAAGAAATTCTCGGTTAAGGCGGTGCATTATGGAAAAACAATTAAAAATCACTTTGATAAAGAGCACAAACGGTTGCCTCGAAAAACAACAGAGAACTGTTGAGGCTCTCGGACTTAGAAAAATCCGTTCTTGCGTTGTAAGACCGGACAACGATGCCGTAAGAGGCATGATTTACGTTGTAAAACATCTCGTAAAGGTGGAGGAAATTTAAATGAAAATGCACACTTTATCCCCCGCACCCGGTGCTCGTACCGCTCCCAAAAGAATCGGTCGAGGCATAGGCTCGGGACTTGGTAAAACCTCTACAAAGGGTCACAAAGGTCAGTGGGCGCGTAGTGGCGGCGGCGTAAGAGTAGGCTTCGAGGGCGGTCAGATGCCGCTTGCTCGTAGACTTCCCAAGCGCGGCTTTGATAACGCCTGGAAGAAGGAATATTCGGTTATCAATATCAGTGTAATCGAGGACAACTTTAATGACGGTGACGAGGTTACCGCAGAAATCCTCAAGGAAAGAGGACTTATTAAGAAAATAGAACAGTATGGACTTAAGGTTTTAGGTAACGGAGAGCTCACCAAAAAAGTTACCGTTAAAGCCAAAAAGTTTACAGGCGCGGCTAAGGAGAAGATCGAAAAGATTGGTGGCAAAGTTGAGGTGTTATAATGCTTAAAAACCTCATCAACGCTTTCAAGAATAAGGAAATAAGAAATAAAATTCTTATTACACTCGCTCTTTTGTTCGTTTATAGACTTGGATGCTGGTTGCCCATTCCGGGCATAAGCGGCAACTACCTCATCGACGAAGGCGATACTCTTATGAGCTTGCTCTCGCAGATTGGTGGTAATGCACTTCAAAACGGCGCATTCCTTGCACTCGGTATTACACCGTACATCAATGCGTCAATTATAGTTCAATTACTGACAGTTGCCATTCCTGCGCTCGAACGCTGGTCGCGTCAGGGCGAGGAGGGTAGAAAGAAAATATCTATTGTTACCAAGGTTGTAACCCTTTTGCTTGCCATTGCTCAGTCAGTAGGTATCGCAATCAGCTGGTATCAAGGTGGTGGTATAAGCGACGCAATATTCTCGTCGGCAGATAACCGCATTTGGATATCGGTATTCGTTGCAGCTATGCTCGTTGCAGGCTCTATGGTAACAATGTGGCTCGGCGACAGAATTACCGAGTTGGGCGTTGGTAACGGTATAAGCCTTATAATCTTTGTAGGTATCGTATCAACCGCAGGTCTTGCAATCGCAACTGCAATCGAGCAGATTATTGGCGGTGGCGAGGCAGGAACATTGGCGTTCTGGGGACTTTTGATCTTCTTGGTGCTTGTTGTTCTTATCTTCTTGTTCATCGTGTTCATCGACCTTTCGGAACGCAGAATCGTAGTTAACTACGCTAAGCAGGTTAAGGGTCGCAAGCAGTACGGCGGACAGTCGAGCAATATACCCATCAAGATCAATGCTAACGGCGTATTGCCCATCATCTTCTCGACGGCTATACTTACCTTCCCGCAGATGATAGCAAGAATGTTCACTACCGACTACACCAAAGGCTTTTACGCTTGGTGGACAAAGTGGCTCGGTACGGGCAGTATAGCGTACTTTGTGCTCCTCGGCGTGCTTATAATGGCGTTCAGCTTCTTCTATACGACCATTCAGTTCAAGCCCGACGAAATCGCTCGTAACCTTCAACAGTACGGCGGATCGATACAAGGTATACGCCCGGGCAGACCGACAGCAGAATACCTTAACAAGGTTTCCAAGCGCTTGACATTCTTCGGAGCATTGTTCCTTATGATAATCGCAATCGTTCCGTCGGTATTGTTCCAAGCACTTCAAACAGCAGGTGTTATCAGCAACATGAACCTTATAAATGCGTTTACCGCAACAGGACTTTTGATCGTTGTATCGGTAGCGCTTGAGCTTGACAAACAGCTCGAAGGCTTACTGATGATGAAGAGGACAAGAGGCTTCCTCAAATAAAATCAGGAGAGATCATGAAAATCGTTTTATTCGGACCCCCGGGTGCAGGAAAGGGCACTCAGGCAAACGAAATCTCGAATATTTATGAATTACCTCATATTTCTACGGGCGCATTGCTTCGTAAACATATCGAGGAGAAAACAAAAATAGGGCTTGTCGCGCTCGGATTTATCGAGCGCGGCAAACTTGCCCCCGACGATATTGTAGGTGAGATTCTCAGAGAGGAATTGGCTAAGTGCAAAAACGGATTTTTGCTCGACGGCTACCCGAGGACTTTACCTCAAGCAGAGCTACTCGATACGATTACCGATATCGACGTCGTGCTCAATATACAAATCGACGACGAGTCGGTTGTAGACAGGATTGTCAACCGAATGGTTTGCTCTGTCTGCGGCAAAAATTTCAGTAAAAAACTCCACTCCACCGAGGTTTGCGACTGTGGCGCGACACTTACCTTGCGTAAGGACGACACGGAAGAGATAGTAAGGGAGAGGTTAGCGGTGTATGCCGCAGAGACTATGCCGATTATAGACCACTATAAGGCTAAGGGCAACCTTGTCGATATAGACGGTCACGGCAGCATACAACAGGTATTCAAAAGAATACAGAAGGCGTTAAATGATCAAAGTAAAAACCGATGAAGAATTAGCCTTGATGAGAGAACCCGGAAGGGTCGTCGGCAAAGTGCTGAGAGAGATAGAGGCATATGTCAAGCCCGGCGTAAGTACGCTCGAATTAAATTCGATTGTCGAAGAAATCATCTTGTCCGAAGGTGCAACCCCGTCATTTAAAAACTATAACGGTTTTCCGGCGGCAGCTTGCATTTCGGTGGACGACGTCGTAGTTCACGGTATCCCCTCGATAAGATTGCTTAAAGAGGGCGAGATTGTAAGCATAGACGTTGGCGCTTACAAAAACGGATTTCACGGCGATGCGGCAAGAACTTTTGCGGTCGGAGAAATTTCTCCCGCTAAGCAAAAGCTCATAGACGTAACAAAGCAATCGTTTTTTGAAGGACTTAAATTTGTAAAAATAGGCGGCAAGCTCGGAGATGTGTCGCACGCAATCCAAGCGTATGTGGAAAAGTATGGCTATGGGGTTGTGCGCGAGATGGTGGGACACGGCATAGGTCGTAGGCTTCACGAAGATCCGAGTATTCCCAATTACGGGACGGCAGGTACCGGATTCACGTTAAGAAAAGGTTACGCCCTCGCTATCGAGCCGATGATAACTCTTGGCGACTATCACATAACGATTGATAGAGATGGCTGGACGTGCAGGACGAGGGACGGTAGCCCCAGCGCACATTACGAAAATACGGTAATAATTACCGATAATGATGTCGAAATTTTAACTTTGTAAACAGGTATGCTTCGTAAAAAATATACTTTGTGAATAAATTTTAGGTAAAATTTAGTTTACAAGCGTTGAAATTTATGGTATAATAGCAAAATGGGTAAATTGTGCAATGTTAATTTATCGGTCGGAGATATGGCAGTTAGCCTCGCAGGTCACGACAAGGATAGACTGTATATCGTTGTCGCAGAGCTAAGTAGCGACTTTGTGCTTGTAGCCGACGGTAAGTATAGATTAACAGACAATCCCAAGCAAAAACGTCGCAAACATCTTAAATTTATTTGTAAGACAGATGCGACCGACGACATTACAATAAAAAAGGCAGTGGAGGAACAAAATGCCAAGAGAAGATAACATCGAAGCCGAAGGCACCGTAGTAGAGTGTTTACGAAATGCGACTTTTAAGGTAAAATTAAGCAACGGCCATATCGTTACTTGTACGATATCCGGCAAGATTCGTATGCACTATATAAAAATTCTCGAAGGCGACACTGTAAAGATCGAAATGTCTCCCTATGATATAACAAAGGGCAGAATTACGTATAGAAACAAAAACTAATTTTTTAGGAGGAGTTATGAAAGTTAGAACTTCTGTAAAGCCTATGTGCGACAAATGCAAGGTTATTAAACGTCATGGAAAGGTTATGGTTATTTGTTCCAAATATCCCAACCACAAGCAAAGACAGGGTTAGTTTAAGTTAGAATATACTCGCCTTATTTTTCGCACGTAGCATTCCAGACGTGCGCTAAAGCGGCGCTAAGGCAATATATATATAACATTTTTATTATTTTTATTTTTTAAGGAGAAAAAAACGTGGCAAGAATTGCTGGTATAGATTTGCCGAGAGAAAAACGCGTAGAGATAGGTCTTACCTATATCTACGGTATCGGAAGACCGATGGCAAATAAGATTTTGCAAGCTACCGGAGTTAATCCGGATATTCGCGTTAAAGATCTTACCGAAGATCAGGTTAACGCACTTAGAAGCTACATCGAGCATAATGTTAAGACAGAGGGTGATTTACATCGTGAACACGCTCTTAATATCAAAAGGCTTATGGAAATAGGCTGCTACCGTGGTGTACGTCACCGAAAGGGCTTACCTGTAAGAGGACAGAGCACCAAACAGAACGCAAGAACTCGCAAGGGTCCCAAGCGTACAGTCGGAAGATCCAAGAAGGATAAGTAGGAGGCAGTACCATGGCAGTTAAAAAGACTACAACAAGAAAAAAGATAACAAAGAATATTGACAAGGGTCAGGTTCATATCCAGTCCTCTTTTAACAATACTCTTATTACCGTGACAGACGATCAAGGTAACGCGATCACACAGTGCAGCGCAGGTGCATTGGGCTTTAAGGGTTCGAGAAAGTCGACCCCGTTCGCAGCACAACAGGCTTGCGAAAAGGCAGCACTTACCGCTAAAGAGCACGGCTTAAAGAGCGTAGATGTATTTGTAAAGGGTCCGGGCTCCGGACGCGAATCTTCCATTCGCGCACTCGAAGTTGCAGGTCTTACGGTTACGTCGATTACCGACGTTTCGCCCATCCCGCACAACGGATGCAGAGCGCCCAAACGCCGCAGAGTATAAGGAGGAGCAAAGTTTATGGCAAGAATCAGATGTGCAGATTGCAAAAAATGCAGAAGAGAGGGTCAAAAGCTTTTCTTAAAGGGAGAGCGTTGCACCTCCAAAAAGTGCGCTATGGAGCGTAGACCGGTTCCTCCGGGACAGCACGGCGCAGCAAGAAAAAAGAATTCCGAATATGCCGTTCAGCTTCGCGAAAAGCAGAAGGCTAAGCGCGCTTACGGTTTGCTCGAAAAGCAATTCCGTTCGTATTATGACAGAGCTACCCGCATCAAGGGCGTTACCGGCGAGAATATGCTTATGCTCCTTGAATGCAGACTTGACAATGTTATTTACCGTATGGGTATCGGCAGTAGCCGTGCTCAGTCCCGTCAGATCGTAAATCACGGACATATTACGGTAAACGGTAGAACAGTCAACATCCCCAGCTTTATCGTAAAGGCGGGCGACGAAATCGCTATCAAGGAGAACAAGCAGGACAACGCAATGTTCAAAGAACTCCGCGGAGCAAAGATTGTTATGCCTAAGTGGGTTGACTTCAATACCGAGACCTTTGTAGGTAAGATTATTGAGCTTCCCAAACGCGAGGATATCGACCTTAACATCAATGAGCAGCTTATAGTAGAGTTGTATTCCAAGTAATAGATAATTTAATATCAAAGCATACCTATATAAGGAGAATGATTTATAATGATGGAAATCGAAAGACCGGAAATCACACTGGAGGAAAGCGCGGATTTTAGATATGGAAAGTTTGTCGTAGAGCCTTTGGAGCGTGGTTACGGTATAACTTTGGGCAATGCTCTGAGAAGGGTGCTTTTGTCGGCACTTCCCGGTACTGCTGTTGTCGGCATCATGATTGATGGCGTTAGCCATGAGTTCAGCACGATAAAGGGTATAAAGGAAGATGTTGCGGATATAATTCTTAACTTAAAGGGACTTAACCTTAAAGCACATTATGCCGATCGCACCTTAAAAAAGAGTTTAAGAATCGAAAAGAGCGAACCGGGTATCGTTACCGCTGCGGACATCGAGCAAGATCCCGAAATCGAGATTCTTAACCCCGACCTTTACATTTGTACGCTTGACGAGGGCGCAAAGCTTAATATGGAGCTTGTTGTTGCGCAGGGACGTGGTTACGTCGTTGCAGAAAACAACAAGGACGCTTCGCAACCGATAGGATACATCGCAATTGATTCTATCTTTACCCCCGTAAAAGCAGCGAGCTATTCGGTAACGACTACTCGCGTGGGACAGAGCATCGACTACGATAAGCTTACCATCGAGGTTAAGACAGACGGATCGCTGTCCGCGCGCGACGTATTGTCGCTTGCCGCAAAGGCAATCGAGGATCATATAAGAATTTTCGTGTCGCTTAGTGATACGATTTCCAAAATGGGAATTCTTATCGAGTCGCAGGCTAACCCCAAGACTCAGATTCTCGAAATGAATATCGAAGATATGGATTTGTCCGTTCGCAGCTACAACTGCTTAAAGCGTGCCAACATCCATACCGTCGAGGATTTGACCAAAAAGACTGAAGACGATATGCTTAAGGTTCGTAACCTCGGCCGCAAGTCGCTTGACGAAGTTATTGCCAAGTTGCATAGCTACGGCTTAGGTCTTAAGAGCAATGAAGATTAAGGAGATACGACAATGGAACAGAGAAAATTAGGTAGAGCTACCGACCAAAGAATGGCGCTGCTCAGAAATCAAACAACACAACTTTTGTGGTATGGACGTATAGAAACTACTTTAGATAGAGCTAAGGAGGTCGCTCGTATGACCGAGAAGCTTTTGACAAAGGCTATCAATACTTACCTCGATACCGCTAAAAAGGTAGAGACTCGTAAGGACGCTAAGGGCAAGGAAGTTCAAGTAGAGCTCGTAAACGACGGCCCGAAAAAGCTTGCCGCTCGTCGCGCTATTATGAAGGTTTTATATGATATCCCCGAACTCCGTCAAGAAAAGGAGACTCCGGAATCGTTTAAGGCAAGAACTCATAATATCAAGCATCCCTTGGTTGAGAAGATCTTTAACGAGTACGCTCCCAAGTACGATGAGAGAGCAAAGAGCAGCAACAACAATTACGGCGGATATACCAGAATCATCAAGACGGGCTTCCGTCGCGGCGATGCTGCAGAAATGGCTGTAATCGAGTTGGTTTAATTAACTAAAACAAATAAAAGCACCTGAATTTCAGGTGCTTTTTTGTATGCCCTAAATTAGATAAGGTGGAGAGATTATCGTCAATATTGTGAAATTAGTGTTAAATAAAATCGCAAAACATATGTGATAAATGTGAGTGCAAAACAGGATATTTTTAACTATTTTAAAAAAGTGCTCATTTTTGCTTTTCAATTTTATCAAAATGTGATATCATATGCATTAGCACCCATAAGGAGGTTTTGCTTATGAAAGCAAACAAAGTATTGTGCGCGCTGCTTGTAATAATGATTGCAATGGTAGCAATCTTTGCGGTAGCGTGCCAAAAGAAAGAGCAGACCAAAGAAGGTCCGGAGACGGGCATATACTTCTGCGATGCTGTTGGCGGCGAAGAGTACACATTGTCACTTCTTGGTGGAGATAGGTTCATCTTCGAGATCAAAGGCGAGCAAAAGACAGGCAAATACGAATTAGTAGATGCAAGTCTTACGCTGAAAACAGAAGAATCCGAGATAAATGCCAAATATGAGAACGAAAGGATTACGTTTACTTATGATGGCATTAACTTGGAATTCAGGCGCAAAGTGACATACACGGTAACTTTTGACAAAGGCAACGGAACCGAAACTCAAAGTGTATTGGGGGGCAGGACGGTAATTAAGCCGGAAGATCCGACATACGAAGGCAGAGTATTCCTTGGCTGGTACAAAGATAGGGAGTATAAGACTCCATATGCCTTTGGAATAGAAAGGGTAGAGAACAATATCATATTGTTCGCTAAGTGGACGGAAACATTACCGAGCGAGGCAGAATACAGGATAGAGTTCAACTACGGCGAAGGGTACACGGGCACAAGACTCAATGCCAAAGAGACAATAGGCGGAAAGCTGTACAATGTAGAGGAACCGAAGTGGGAGGGACATACCTTCAACGGTTGGTGGATAAGCAGTTCGCGCGAGAGCGGAAAGCTGACCTGCAAATATAGTGAGAGCGAAACGGTATTTGCCGAGAGTACAACACTTTATGCCAACTGGGCAGATGAGCTCGACCTTGAGATAAAAGGCAACGAGATCAGTTGGACAGCAGGTATAGGGTCAACCTCGACGGTAAAGATCACGGCACCCGACGGAAGCACCGAGACGCCCAACGTAACAGGTGGCAGTCTTACATATGCGTTTAGCGACAAGGCGGCAGGCGAATACAAGGTAGAGGTAATTGTAAGCGCAGGCGCTTCAACGAGCAGAGCGACAAGATACTACAACAATAAAGCACTCGATAGAGTATCGCTCTTTAGCGTAGTAGGTACCGATTTGGTATTCAATAAGATAGCAAATGCAGAGAGATATGTAATAAGCGTAGAGTGTGGCAATGAACGCCACAACCACAGTAAGGTAGATAACGGCTTGTCTACGACATATAACTTTGCTTCTTGCCCGCAGAAAGAGGGCGGAATCATCTTCACGGTAGAGGCTGAGGCCGACGGCTATATCAGCTCGACAAGAGAGTATAAACTTGAGCGTGCATTGGAGCAGATAAGTGAGGCAAGCATCAAGTTTGACGAAGAGAGCGGACTTGTAACTTGGGCAGAAGTACCGTTTGCAAGCAGCTACATAGTAGCTATAAGCGACGGAACAACCTCTAAGGAAGAGGAGATAGGCAATAAGACGAGCTATGACTTTAAAGAGTATAGTGGAGAGATAACATTCAATGTACGTGCAATAGCTTCGGGCTATTATGCCCCGGACTATACAAGCATAAGTTATACTCGCACAAAGCCGGCTTCGCCCAAGGAAATAAAGGTACTCGGCAAGACAATCAGTTGGGAAGCAGTAACAGGTGCGACCAACGGATATTCGGTATATATTGATGGCGAAAAGACAGATGTAGCCGCAGGAACGACCGAGCTTGATATTGCGGACAAGGCAGCATCCTGGAGCGACGGAAGCGAGCATAGAGTATACGTAGTGGCAAAGGGTAGCAGCGAATCGCTTAGGAGCGAGGAGATAAGAGTGTTTAACAACACGATGTACGGCACCCTTAGGTACAAGGGCAGCGTAGTAAGCTGGCAGCCTGTAGTAGGAGCGGCATACTATGTAGTATATGTAAACGGAGTAACGTTAGAGGAAAACGAAACAATTGTCCACATAACAGACAGCAATAGCTATGAGGTAGAATTGACTCAAGCGGGATACAATGCAATAACGGTAAGATGCTACTTCGAGGACGGATATTATGAGTCGGCAAGCATAGAAGTAGAAGCAAAGACGTTAATATTTTATGACAAAGAGGGAGGAATTATAGACGTACAATACAAGGTAAACGGCGACAAGATAACATTGCCGAGCGATAGCGAGAAAGCCGGCTATGACTTTGCAGGCTGGTATAATACTCCGTTTGGAGCAAAGGGTAACGGTGCGGAGTTTACCGACAAAGTATTCCGCGGCAAGGACGACATTGCCTTGTATGCAGACTATCTGCCCAAAACCTTTAAAGTGTCATTGGAATGTGCGCCATACGGAGATCAAGCCATCAAAGAAGCAGAAGTGTTATACGGAGAGCATTTTACTTTGCCTATACCTCAAACCAAAGATGTAGCAATGGGCTTTATTGGATGGTACAAGGAAAATGAAGAAGAACTGCTCACCGATGAAAATGGAAGAAGTTTGAAAACCTGGGATATAGCTAATGACACGACAGTTTATGCACGTTGGGTGCGGATTTTCGTCTTCGATAAGCGAACTGATGAAAATACTTATGCAGTAATTGCGGCTGATGGATTAGATTATTTCTCCGAGGCGACTGTTCCGGCATATTATAAGGGTGAAGAAGATGATGCGGCATTACCCGTACTCCAAATAGATGCATACGCATTTCGTAATAAGGCAAACTTGCTAAAAGTAAACATTCCGGAAAATTTAACCGGAATCGGCATCGACGCCTTTGCAGGTTGCAGCTCATTAGAGGAAATAAATGTGTATAATGTTACAGGAACAACACATCCCACATACTATTCGCGAGACGGCATATTGTTTAGCGATATAATCGAAGACGATGTAAATAAAAAGGTATTGGAGGTATATCCGGCAGGTAAAAAAGGCTCATATACGATACCAAACGATGTAGATATCATAGGCATAAACGCATTCGGGAACTCGCTTATACGCGAAGTGGTTATTCCCGCCAAAGTTTGCTTGATAGAGGGCAGAGCTTTCTCCGGTTGTGCAAATCTTAGCAATGTTACATTTGTCGATTCGAGTGTGGAACTGACCATCGGCAGGCTTGCTTTTGAAAATTGTACGAGCTTGGAAACTATAACCTTGCCTTCGCGCTTAATATCTATTGTTTGGGAGGTAGAAAACACCTACGACCCTAATGTAACAACGTTTGTAGGATGTACTGCATTAAAAGAAATTAATGTGGCTAAAGGTTGCGTTAATTATTCCTCTAAAAACGGATTGCTTTTAAATGGCAGTAGCACTACCGTCTATTATGCTCCATATTGCATGACAGGTAAAGTTGATATCCCAAGTGGTGTTTCTACCATAAGCCAATACACTTTCTATCAAATGCAAGGCATAACCGAGGTGGTTTTCCCTGTATCTCTTACTACGATAGAGACTTATGCGTTTAACAGATGCTTAAATCTTGCAAAGATAACATTTAACAGCGGGGCTATTAATGTACAAATAGGTATCAGCGCTTTTGAGTTTTGTGCAATTACAGAACTTGATATAGCAGGAGTTGTATCGATAGGCGAAAGAGCATTTTATTATTGTGATTCTTTAAAAGAATTGACGCTGAGAGAAGGCCTTGAATCTATTGATTATGAAGCATTCAGAGATTGCGCCATAGAGGAAATAAATTTGCCGAGCAGTTTAACATATATTTCTTCCAATGCCTTTTATAGATGCTTTGACTTACAGCGCATTTCGGTAGCTAATGGCGGAGCTAAGTACAGAGCGGAATCAAATTGTTTGATCGATTCGCAGTCGAACACAGTAGTCTTTGGCTGTAAAACAAGTATTATTCCAAACGGTGTAACCGCTATCGGAAATATCGCATTTCTTGATATCGATATTCGGGAAATAGATCTTCCGGATAGCGTTGTTAAAATAGGTGATAGCGCATTTAGCGGTTGTAGTCAATTGTCAAACGTTACATTTGGGGCGGGGCTAAAAGAAATAGGGCCATATGCGTTTTTCAATTGCACGGCTTTAAAAAGTATAAACTTTAATAAAGCGCTGACATATATAGGAAATTACGCATTTAGAGATTGTACTCAATTGGAAAATGTTACTTTTGATAAAGACAGTGAGCTTAAAACAATAGGCAGCCATGCTTTCCGTGAGTGCGAAAAATTGACTCAAATAGTGTTGCCTAACACCTTGACCAATATAGAATCTTTTGCGTTTAGCCAGAGCGGTTTGGTAAGCATAGTTATTCCTCAAAGCATAAGCGTGTTATCTGATTGGGTATTTTCCAATTGTAGGAGTCTAAGCGAAGTAATTTTGCCCGAAGGTTTACTTGAAATCAAAATTTGTGCATTTAGCGGCTGCAGTGCATTGACTAAAATCACTTTACCTCAAAGCCTTAAATCATTAGGTGACAGCGCTTTTAGTATGACGGGATTAGTAAATATAATTATACCTAAAAATGTCAATAGTATAGCAGACAGTATATTTTATTGGTGTACCGATTTGACTAAGGTCGAAATTTATGCCAACATCAATAGTATGGGCAAAAACGTGTTTTACAGCTGCGAAAAACTGCAGAGCGTCATCATATACGGTAGTGTTACCTCGATCGGAAAAGAGTCATTCTATTATTGCCCTGAAATGCAAAGTATAGATTTGTCAGACGCAAAAAGTATTGCTTATGATGCGTTTGGCAATTGCTATAAACTTACAACCGTGACATTGGGCCACGATTTGAAAACAATCGATGATTATGCTTTCTATAATTGTTATAGCTTGAATACTATCAATTACGACGGTACGATTAATGAGTGGAACAATATTAAAAAAGGGTATGGTTGGGATTATGGCGTAAAGAATTACAACGTTTATTGTAAAGATGGCTATGTCGACAAAGATGGTAAGGCGCATCGTAATTGAGTAAAGCAATCGGAATAAATCAAAAGGGTCAAGAAATTCTTGACCCTTTTATAATTTAATTAGTAACATATTGTTTTAAATTATTCTTTATAACTCTTTATACCCTTCTCGAAGCGGGAGAGCCCGTCTAATAAACGGCTGCGAGGGCAGGCGATATTCATTCTTACAAAAACATTTCCGTCTCCTCGGTAGCCTGCGCCATTAGAGAGGAACAATCCCGTTTCTGTACGAATATGATTACATAAGTCAATCGATGACTTTGTTATCTTGCCGCAATCGATCCACAGTAGATATGTGCAATCGCTTTGCACAAGATGCACTTCGGGGATGCGAGCAAGATAATCCTTTACCGTACGTCTGTTTTCTGCGATATAAGCGTTAAGCTCGTTTAACCACTGCTCACCCTCGTTAAATGCGGCAACCGTAGCGGCAACCGCAAAGCAGTTAGGCTCTGCCACTTCGTCCGAATTTAGCCCCCTGACAACGTTATTTCGTAATATGGGGTTGGGGACTACAACAGCCGCCGATTGCAAGCCCGCTATATTAAACGCTTTGCTTGCCGATACGCATGTAATGCTGTTATTTTTACACTCGTCATTGATAGAAGCGAATGGGGTGTACTTTTTACCCGGTTCGGTAAGGTCACAATGGATCTCGTCGCTTATTACGACAACGCCGTGCTTGTGGCAAAGCGCACCGATTTTCGCCAGCTCGTCCTTGCTCCAAATTTTGCCGATAGGGTTGTGCGGATTGCACAGTATAAGCAAGGTGGTGAGCGGGTGGGCAAGCACCTTTTCGAGGGCAACAAAGTCGATAGAGTATTTATTGCCGTCATATGGGATCCTGCACTCTAAGGTGTGTCTGCCGGCGTTCTCGATAGAGTTATAAAAGATGTTGTATACCGGGCTCATTACGGCAACGTTGTCGCCTATGTTTGTCACGCGCTTGACTATGCACGAGATGGCGGGCACTATGCCGGTCGTAAATTGTAGCCAATTCTTTTGGATTTCTAACCCATGTCTGCGCTTCCACCAGCTTATGATCGCGTCGTACCACTCATCGGGCAATACGGAGTAGCCGAATATCCCATGCTCTATGCGCTTTTTAATGGCGGCGGTGATGGGCGGGGCAACCAAAAAGTCCATGTCGGCTACCCACATTGGAAGCTCGTTTTCCTTTATATCCCACTTGAGCGATGAAGTGCCAAAGCGGTTAACTACGGTATCAAAATCGTACATTATTTATCCCCATTCTTACAAATGATGCGAGTTTTACTCGGATCGACCTTGTCTTTTTGAATGATAAGCTCGTCGATGTGATCGGCGGTGATTGTGCCGCTTGTAGGGTTGAGTACGCTGTCAATCTTGCCTACGATTTCGGCGTCTATATCAGAGCAATATTCAAATGCAAGGGTAGTGTTTATAAGCTTGCAGTTCTTCATAACAAGGTTGTCTATGTAGCACAGGCCTTGTAAGCTCTCGATTGTGCAATTGATGAATGTAAGATTTTTGGAGTTCCAGCCGAGATACTCGCCGAGTATTACAGAGTCGTAAACGGTGGCGTTTTCTACATTCCAGAATGCGTCCTTAGACATCAATTTACTGTTACGAACGGTGATATTTTTAGCGCCGTCAAGCATATAGTTGCCCACAAGGGTGAGCCCGTCGATATCGACGTTTTCGCTGTTCATACCAAAGTAGTCGCCCTTAGCGGTCACGTTTTTGATTTTGATGTCGCGGCACGACCAAAGCATTTCGGCAGCGTTAACAAAGTTTACGTTTTCGAGATAAATATTGCTTGCACGTCTAAAATTTTTGGGAGCTTCGACAACGGTGTTGGTCATGCTGATATTGTCGGTGTACCAAATACCGGAGCGTGCCATTTCAAACCAGTAACTGTTGTTTACTTTGACATTCTTGCAGTACCAAAGGGGATACTTCCACTTAAACATACAGTTTTCAAGTGTAATGTCGCTTGCTTCTTTAAGCGGAGATTCTCCGTCTGCGAAGATTGAGTCCTCAATATAGAGGTCTTTACCGCAAAAGAGGCTGCGCTCGCCCGTCAAAAATTGTCTTTTAATCTCTTTCATTTCTATTGCTCCTTCTTTAGGGTTTTCTGTAACAATTATATCAGTTAATAAGTTAAAAAGCAATAAAAAAGATTGATTATTATAATCATTTTTGTATATAAAATTTTATGTCGAGATTTCCTGTAATTTCTTGTTGAAATTTTTTTTATTTTATGTTAGAATATAATTGCAAAGCAAACAAGTTTGCATTTTGAACTATAAACATATTCCCTTAAAAGTTTTTTGGCAGGCAAGCCTGCTTTTCGGGCTACAGCTCAAACCTATATCTTTAAAAGTTTTTTGCTTACTTTTTTACAAAAAAAGTAAGAGGAGTTATAATGACGAGAGAATTTGATACATATGTCGAAAATTTAAAATACAGAGTGCTGCGCGAAGTGGCAAAGCAGGCTTGGAACGATACTCTGCTCGAAAATCTGTTGGATATCCCCAAGATCATCCACCCGAGCAAAGTTCCCACCATGCGTTGCTGCGTCTATAAAGAACGCGCAATTTTGACCAAGCGTGTCAAACTCGCTATGGGCGGCAACAAGGATAACCACAATGTTATTGAAGTTATCAGTATCGCGTGCGATGAGTGTCCCGCGGCAGGCTATGATGTCACCGCTTCGTGCAGAGGCTGTCTTGCGCACCGCTGCGAGAGTGTTTGTAAGTCGGGGGCGATTTCCTTTGACTACGCTCACGCTGCCCATATAGACAAAACCAAGTGCATAGAATGCGGCAAATGCGCAAGCGTATGCCCGTTTTCCGCTATCGTCAATCGCAAGCGCCCTTGCCAAAACGCTTGCAAGATCAAGGCGATTTCCATCAATGAGGAAAACATAGCGTCTATTGATGCCGACAAGTGTATTGCGTGCGGAGCGTGTATTTATCAATGCCCGTTTGGCGCTATTATGGATAAGTCGTTTATTCTTAACGTCATTGATATGCTCAAAAAGAGTTTGCGCGGCGAGCACAAGCTGTATGCGGTTATAGCTCCGTCTATCTACGGACAATTTACATATGCCAAGCTCGGTCAGGTGATATCCGGACTTAAAAAACTCGGGTTTAGTGAGGTGGTAGAGGTAGCGCTTGGTGCGGATATGGTCGCGCAGAGTGAGGCTGAGGAGCTTGCCGAAAAGGGCTTTTTGACTTCTTCGTGCTGTCCGGCATTTGTAAAGTATATTAAGTCGGCATATCCCGAGTTATTGCCGTATGTGTCGAGCAATCTGTCCCCAATGGCGACAATAGCCAAATATCTTAAGGATAAGAATGATAGCGCCAAAGTGGTGTTTATAGGACCGTGTACCGCCAAAAAAGCCGAAATTCAGCTCGATACCGTAAAGCCCTATGTCGATTCTGTACTGACGTATGAGGAGCTTCAAGCCTTGTTTGACAGTCGCGACATAGACATCTCCACGCTCGAGGAAGAGACGATAGAGAGTGCATCGTACTACGGCAGAAATTTTGCGGGCAGCGGCGGCGTTGCGGGTGCGGTCGAGCAAGGGCTTATGGAACATGGTAGCGACTTTAAGCTTAATGCGTGTGTTTGTAACGGCATAGAGGAGTGCCGTGCCGCACTTGCCAGAAAGAGCAGGGATATGCTCAGTGCCAACTTTATAGAGGGCATGGCATGCGACGGCGGCTGCATAGGCGGTGCGGGATGTTTATCGCACGGCGCTAAAAATAAAGCTCAGGTAGATCAATACGGCAGGCAAGGTAAAAAATCGATATCCGAGTCGTTGTCCGACTTAATGAGACCATGAAGAACGCCTATTAGCATGTAATAATTTAATTGCCGCTTTACTAACATTGGATAAAATTTATTTGTTAAAGAGGATTAAATGAAAAATTTTAGTTTGTTAGAACAATGTAAATCCTTTTTGAAAATGCTAAAAGTAGCTATGCCTATTACTTCTGTAATATGGTTGATTATCGGAATTGTTTTTTGTATAGTTTATGGTGCTATTTTTTGGCTTGGTTTAATTGTTGCTTCGATTGGAATAGTCGAGTTTGTCCTGTTCTTATTTATTAGGAACTATTTAGTAAAGATAATCAATTTCTTAGAAAACGAAAACAATGAAAATAATTTAAAAATCGATATGCAATAAGTTTTATGTAAATAGGGGCAGGATTAAAAATCCTACCCCTGATTTTTTATATGGTTATCTATACTTAATCATTGCAAAGCTCATCCCACTCACAGCCCCTGCAAATTTCCTTGCGCCTACCTTGCGATAGGATATTTTTATGGACTAAGTTCTCAAAGTCGAGATATTGCATGACAGTTCCGTCCGAGATATTGCACATAGATAAAACCGCTTTGTCGTAAAAATCAACCTTGTCTTGACTATCGCAAATGCCGCCGACATTACCTGGACAAAACTTGCAAATGACATCGGGCGATGCAGTAATAAGCACCCGTGGGTTAGTTTTTAGCTCTTCTTTAATGTTAAGCATGTTTTTGACAAAGTCGTTACTGTACCCTTTGCCGACAAAATACCTTAGGCACATGCCGTGATGTGCGCGTAATTTAATAGGTTCTTTCATTTTTTGATTACCTTCTTTAGTCGGTTACATAGAATAACTGCGAGAGAAATTTTTATAGCGTCGGGGAGTATAAACGGAATAACGCACCACATAAGTGCCGTCCATAAGCCTATTGCCTCGGTCGTTTTTGAATACACTATCATAAACCAAACAGTACCAAAAGCATAGCATACTATAAGCCCAATGACCATAGATAGCGGCAGTACCCATTTCTTGTCGCCAATCTTTTCCATACCCCACATCACAAGTGCGGTAAATAAAAATCCTATTATGTATCCGCCGGACGGGCCTAAAACAATGCCCAGCCCGCCTGTAAACTCTGCAAAGACAGGTATCCCGATTACTCCGAGTAGAATATAGATGAATACAGAAAAAGTTCCTCTTTTGCCGCCCAGCATACCTAACGTCAAAAACACGCCGAATGTTTGAAGCGTAAACGGAATGGTTGTAGGTATTGCTATCCACGAGCATATCGTTATTATTACCGCAAACATTGCGATATACACTAAGTCCAAAGTTTTCGTTTTAGTAGACATAGCTTACTCCTTTACAGCTTGACGCTAATTTCGCCCGAGGACAAACTTTCCGTTTTCCCATCCCCATATCGCACAATAAGGTGGCAGTCGTCGTCTACGTCGAGAGCGATTGCCTTAACTATACTATCCGGCTTAATAACGTTTATCTCTTTGCCTATTACAAGACTACGGCGGCGATAACTGTCTACATAGTCGGTGCTGCCATGCTCGTAATAAGACAAAAAGCGATTTAGCACCTCGGCGGCAAGCCTGTTTTTGCCGTCGCTTTGAGGTCCATCGAATATCGTCCCCGCAATATCCTTTATATCGTCGGGGAAGCCACCTTTAGGCGGCGATAGGTTGATTCCTATACCTACGACGGCGTACTCCAAAAAGCCGTTTTCTACGCCTATCCCCGCCTCCGTGAGTATGCCGCATACCTTTTTTCCATTTACGAAAATATCGTTTACCCATTTGATTTCGGCATGCACGTCCGAGATTGCCTCAATCGCCTCGCAGGTTGCAACGGCGGCTATTGTCGTAAGTTTCACAGCCCGATAAGCGGGGTAGTTATGCGGTCGGAGTAATATGCTCATATACAGCCCGGTGTCACTTGGCGCGTAAAAAGTATGTCCGTTTCTGCCTTTGCCGCCCGTTTGCGAATTAGCGATAACAACGCACTCGGGCCCACCTTGAATCGCCTTTTCACGCGCGGTCGTGTTGGTGGAGCTAAGTGTGGGATAAACCTCTATTTTTACCGGTACATTCAAATATTTAGCTATCCCTTGCGGCGAGACGATGTCGGTCTCGAGTGAGAGGCTGTACCCCTTGTTTGGCACGGCACAGATGTTATATCCTTCACTACGCAAGGACTGTACAGCCTTCCAAACAGCCGCTCTTGATATAGTTAGCTTTTCGGCAATGGCCTCGCCCGACAGATATTCGCCTTTATTGTTTTCAAAAAGAGATATTAGCTGATCTTTTGTATTCATCTGATCCCTCCGACATATAATATAACAGGGATATGTCAAATTGTCAACCATTTGCGTGGCAAAGGTTTACACTCCTATATTAAAACTTTATTACAAAATTTGTTAGAAAAAGCATTGCATAGTGACAAATAATGTGGTACAATAGTAAAGATGACTGACAAAGAGTATGAATATTTGTTTCATCAAGGGACGCTCTACGACGCATATAACTATATGGGTTGTATTTGGCATGAGCAAAATACGATTTTTAGGGTATGGGCTCCGTCTGCAAGCAAGGTCGCAATCATCGGCGACTTTAACGACTGGACGGAAGAAGAACTTTTTAGGATAACAAAGAACGGTATATGGGAGCTGTGTAAAACAGGCATCAAAAAAGGGCAGGAGTATAAGTTTGTTATATATTCGAGTGCCGGCAAGCATTATAAGTCCGACCCGTATGCCAAGCAAACAAATACTCGCGAGTTTACAAACAGCATAGTGTCCGAGCATAAGTTTGATTGGACGGACGGCGAGTATCTTAAACGCAGGAATAGACGTAACATTTTTACAAGCCCAATGAACATTTACGAGGCACATATCGGCTCTTGGAAAAAAGGCTTAAGCTATCGTCAGTTCGCAGACCAAATAGCGCCGTACTTAAAGGATATGGGGTACACGCATATAGAGCTTATGGGCATAAGCGAGTATCCGTTTGACGACTCTTGGGGGTATCAGGTGACGGGCTACTTTTCGCCCACGCGTCGGTACGGCGAAAACAGCGACTTTGCATATCTTGTAGACAAGCTGCACTCTTTTGATATAGGCGTTATTCTTGACTGGGTGCCCGGACACTTCCCGCGCAACGAAGAGGGCCTGTTCCGCTTTGACGGTGGCGAACTGTATGAGCGGCAAGGCGCAATGGGCGAGCACAAAGAGTGGGGGACGTGTTGCTTTGATTACGCCCGTAACGAGGTAAGGAGCTTTCTTATTTCGGCTGCAATGATGTGGCTTAAAGAGTATCATATAGACGGGCTGCGCGTAGACGCGGTGGCAAGCATGCTCTACCTCGATTATGGCAGAAGCGAGTGGATCCCCAACGAGTACGGTGGCAAGGAGAATTTGCACGCGGTAGAGTTTTTGCGGCAATTCAATAGTGCCGTGCATACGCATAAGGGCGCGTTTACTGTTGCCGAGGAATCGACGACTTGGGCGGGCGTCACGGATAAAAATAACGGACTGGGGTTCGATTTTAAGTGGAATATGGGGTGGATGCACGACACTTTGGCGTATTTAAAGACAGACCCTATATTCCGCAGATACGAGCATAACAAGATGACCTTTTCGCTTATGTATGCGTTTAGCGAAAAGTACGTTTTGCCCATATCTCACGACGAGGTGGTGTACGGCAAATGTTCGCTTATAAACAAGGCGGCCGGGTGCTATGAGCACAAGTTCGGTGCGGTTAAAGCATATCTTGCAATGATGTACGCGCACCCCGGCAAAAAACTCTTGTTTATGGGGACGGAGCTTGGGCAGTTTGACGAGTGGAATTTTAAAGGCGAAATAGGCTGGAATTTACTGGGCTATGACAGCCACAAAATGCTACACGGGTATGTAAAAAAGCTCAATAACATATATTGTAAGTATAAGCCTTTTTATGCCGACGACAGTTGGAACGGGTTTGGGTGGAAGGTCGTCGATGACAGGGACCGCAACATCTTTGCCATAGAGCGGAAATATAAGGGCGAGAGCATTTTGATAGTAGTTAACTTTTCACCCGTAAGTTACGACGGATATTATATAGAAACGTCAAGGACAAATTACAAAATTTTGCTTGACGATAACCTTGAGAATATAAAGACTAAACTTAAATATATACCAAAAGGAATGAGTTTAAGCATAGGCGGCTATGCCGTTATAATTTTACGCAGTCCGAAGGAGAAGAAATTATGAAGAAGAAAAAATGTATCGCTATGCTTCTTGCAGGCGGACAGGGGACGAGGCTGTATTCGCTCACGTCCAAAGTAGCTAAACCTGCCGTTTCGTTTGGCGGCAAGTACCGCATTATAGACTTTACACTGTCCAACTGCTGTAATTCGGGCATAACGACGGTGGGAGTGCTAACGCAGTACCAGCCGCTCATCCTCAACGAGTATATAGGCGGAGGCGAACCGTGGGACCTCGATAGAGCCAACGGCGGTGTTCACGTTTTGCCGCCCTACCAAGCCAAAAAAGGCGGGGAGTGGTACAAGGGGACAGCTAATGCGATTTATCAGAATATGCACTTTTTGGACAAGTACGACAGCGAACACGTGCTTATTTTGAGCGGCGACCATATTTACAAGATGGACTACTCAGACCTTTTGCGCGAGCATATAAGATGCAAGGCAGACTGCACGATAGCCGTTATCGACGTACCCAAGGAGGAGGCAAGCCGCTTTGGAATAATGGACTATGACGAGGATAAACTTATCACCTCGTTTGAAGAAAAGCCGACCTTCCCAAAAAGCAATCATGCGAGCATGGGTGTATACATCTTCCGCAAAGATGTGTTAAAAGAGGAGCTGATAGAGGACGAAAAGGACGAGCTGTCAAGCAACGATTTTGGCAAAAATATCATACCCACTATGCTGAAAAAGGGATACCGGCTGTACGCTTATCAGTTTGACGGATACTGGAAGGACGTCGGCACGGTAACGTCGTTGTGGGAGGCGAATATGGACCTGCTTGACTCTCGCTTTGACCTTAGCGACCAAAGCTTTAAAATCTACTCGCGCAATGAGGCGCTGCCACCCTGCTTTGTGGGCGAGGAGGGCGAAGTGGTAAACTCGCTCGTCACGTCGGGCTGTGAAATTTACGGCACGGTAATCAACTCGGTGCTTAGCGAAAAGGTGACGGTGGCAAAGGGCGCCGTAGTCGAAAACAGTATTATCATGAAGGGCACTATTATAGGCGAAAACGCGTCGCTTAGCTATGCCATAGTCGACGAGGACGTAACTATCGGCGACGGTGCGGTGATTGGCGACGATAATTCGAGTAAGCATAAAATTGCGCTTATAGGCAGAGGCGTGGAAATCGAAAGCGGGGCGGAAATATCGTCCGGCCGCATAGTAGAGCAGGAGGCGGATCATGAATAATAAGGCAATGGGGGTCATTTTTAGCAATATCAATGAAAAGCAGATAGGTACGTTGACGGCGGGCAGAACTCTTGCGAGCGTCCCGTTTGGCGGCAGATACAGACTTATAGATTTCAATCTGTCAAACATGGCAAACAGCGGCATATACAACGTAGGGGTGATAACGCGCAGCAACTATCAATCGCTTATGCAGCACGTGGGCAGCGGCAAGTCTTGGGATCTCTCGCGCAAGATAGGCGGACTCAGAATTTTGCCGCCCAGTATCGACAAGGTTTACAATACGAGGTGGGAGGCATTAAAATACTCTGTAAGCTTTATAAAAAACTCGGACGAGCGCTATGTAGTGCTTGCCGACGGCGACTGTGTATGCAACTTCGATTTTAGCAAGGCGCTCGCCTTCCACGAGGACAGAATGAGCGACATTACCGTCATCTATCGCAAAAAGGACCTTGGCGACGGTAACGAAAAGAACAAGATTTGCTTTACGATAGATGATGACGGGCTTGTTACGGACGCCGCCAAGAGCGATAAGTTTAAGGGCGAACAAAACGTAGGCACGTATATGTATATAATGGGTCGCGAATTTTTGTGCTCACTCCTCGATAATAGCGAGGAGCTTAATATTTGGAACCTTGACCGAGACGTCATTTGCAGAGGTGTAAGGGACTATCGCATATACGGCTACGAGCATACGGGGTACTTTGCAAGCATAGATTCGGTGGCAAACTACTACCACCATTCGATGGAACTACTCGACCGCAACAAGTGCGCTATGCTGTTTGATAACGACGGCGCTAACATTTACACCAAGGTGCGTGACAGCGCGCCGTGCAGATTTGCGGCATCCTCGTCGGTCAAAAACTCGATTATAGCGGACGGGTGCGTGATTAAGGGCAGAGTGGAAAACTCCATACTCTTTAGAGGGGTAAAGGTTGCTGAGGACGCGGTGGTAAAAAACAGCATACTATTCCAAGACACCGAGGTGGGCGAAGGGACATTCCTCAACTGCGTTATAACCGATAAGAACGCACATATCCTCGAATCGCGAATGCTAAGCGGGCATCCTACAAATCCGTATGTGATTGGAAAAAATTCTGTAATTTGACATAAAATATAACGGGAGAACGATTTTGATTAAGACTAAGAAAGTTTTATTTGCCGCGACGGAATGTAATCCGTTTTGGGCGACGGGCGGACTGGGTGACGTCATTGGCTCTTTGCCGTGTGCTCTAAGGAATTTAGGCGTGGACGTGCGCGTCATTTTGCCGCTTTATGAGTACGGCATAGACAAAAACAATTTGCAAAAGATAGGAGTGATAAACGTCCCCGTTTCCTGGCGTAATCAGTATTGCGGCATATTCACACTCGAAAAAGAGGGGATATTGTACTATTTTGTCGAAAACGAGTATTATTTTAAGCGTCCCACTATCTATGGTCAATATGACGATGGGGAGCGCTTTGCGTACTTTTCGAGGGCGATACTCGAGATCATTCGCTTTTTGGATTGGAAGCCGGATATTATTCATTGCAACGATTGGCAGACCGCGCTTGTGCCTATTTATCACAAGCTCATATATAAAGATTTAAGTGGTATAAAAGACGTATTTACTATACACAATATCGAGTATCAGGGCAAATTTGGCAAGGAGATTCTCGGCGACGTCTTTGGCATAGATTATGCCGACTATAATGTTGTGGACTTTGACGGTTGCATAAATCTTATTAAGGGCGCTATTGAGACCTGCGACGTTTTGACTACCGTCAGTCCCACTTACGCAAGTCAGCTTAGTGATGATTTTTATGCAATGGGGCTGAGTATTATCATAAAAAACAATGGGCATAAGCTAAGAGGTATACTCAATGGCATAGGTGAGGCTTACGATCCGCTTACAGACAAGGCGGTTTTTGCAAGCTATGGGCCTTATGATATGGAGGGCAAGGCGCAAAACAAGCGCGAGCTGCAAAAACTTTTGAACCTGCCAGTGACCGATGCGCCGCTTATTGCTGTTATTTCCCGCCTTGCATCGCACAAAGGTCTTGACCTTATAAAGTACGCGATAGGCGATATTCTCAAAGAGGACGTGCAGATCGTCATTTTGGGTAAAGGTGACAGATATTACGAGGAATATTTTACCTATATGCAGCAAACGTCGCCCGGAAAAGTGTGTACCGTTATTGCGTTTAACAAGGATTTGGCGCAAAAACTGTATGCAGGGTCGGACATTTTGCTTATGCCGAGCAAAAGCGAGCCGTGCGGTCTGAGTCAGATGATAGCGTGTCGGTACGGTAGCGTTCCCGTGGTGCGCGCTACGGGCGGACTAAAAGACAGTATTATAAACTATGACCAAGAGGGCGGTAACGGCTTTTTGTTTGAAAAGTACGCCACCGAAGATTTTCTTTTTGCGGTAAAAAAGGCTATCGAGCTTTATCATACGCCTTCTTGGCAGGAAATTCGTCATAATGCTATGACGTCAGATTTTAGCTGGCGCAAGAGCGCTAAGGCGTATAATAAACTGTATAACGAGTTGATTTAAATGGATATGAATAATTACAAACAACTTATCATCGAAAAGCTTAATGCAGGCTTTGCCACATCGCCCGAAACTGCCACTAAAGAGCAGGTTTATAAGGCGACGTGCCTTGTGCTGCGCGATTTACTCATATCCCGCAAGCAAATCAACAATGCCGAAATTCAAAGGCAGGGACTAA
This sequence comes from Clostridiales bacterium, assembly GCA_022508465.1. Lineage (GTDB taxonomy): Bacteria > Bacillota > Clostridia > Christensenellales > Pumilibacteraceae > CAG-552. The sequence goes on along the minus strand of JAFLVB010000002.1, from coordinate 26,614 downwards.
AGCGAGTTTACTACCTGTGTATGGAATTTTTGGTGGGACGTAGTCTTAAAAACAACCTTTTTAATCTCGGACTCACAGAGTGCTTTGACGAGGCGCTCGCCTCTTTGGGCTTTGACCTAAACGAGCTTTGTGAGCTTGAGGCAGACCCCGGGCTTGGCAACGGCGGTTTGGGACGACTCGCTTCATGCTTTATGGACAGTCTTGCCACGCTCGGCTATCCCGCTATGGGATTTTCGATAAGATACGACTACGGGCTGTTTAGGCAGAAGATTGTAGAGAATATGCAGGTCGAACTGCCTGACCTATGGCTGCCGTCGGGCGAAGTTTGGATGTTGCCGCGCTCTGACAAGAATTTTAAAGTTCCGCTCGGCGGATATGTCGAGACTTATATGGACGGCGGAAAGATGTGCTTTAATCACAAGGACGCCGAGGTGATAGAGGCAACGCCGTACGACGTGATGATAAGCGGAGCGGGCGGCAAAGGCGTAAGCGTACTTAGGCTATGGAAGGCTTCGGCTTACCGTAGCTTTGATATGCAAAAGTTCTCGCGCGGGGACTATTTTACAGCGATACGAGCTGACTCCGAGGCGGAGCTTATAAGCAAGGTGCTTTATCCCTCAGACGACCATTATGAGGGCAAACTGCTGAGACTCAGCCAGCAATATTTTTTGGTGAGTGCGTCGCTTCAAAGCATATTAAAAGACCATATTAAGTGGTATGGGTCGCTAAAAAACCTAAGTGACAAGGTGGCTATTCATATTAATGACACACATCCCGCGCTTGCGATACCGGAGCTTATGCGTCTACTTATGGACGAACACGGCTTTGGCTGGGACGAGGCCTATGATATAACGGTAAACACCATAGCGTACACCAATCATACGGTGCTTGCCGAGGCACTCGAAAAGTGGGATATAGAGCTTTTTCAGTCGCGACTGCCGCGCATATATATGATTATCGCCGAGATAGACAGACGGTTTAGCTCTCATATGCGAGAAAGCGGCAATGGCGGCATTTTGCACAGCTCCGCCATACTGTGGGACAGACAGGTGCGTATGGCGAATTTGAGCGTAATAGGTTCACACAGCACTAACGGTGTTTCTCAACTGCACAGCGACATTATCAAGAACAATGTTTTTAAAGACCTATATGCTGTTTTTCCGGATAGATTTACCAATGTGACCAACGGAATAGCGCATAGACGTTGGCTTTGTCAGGCTAACCCCAAGCTTGCTCAGCTCGTAGGGGAGCTTATAGGCGATAAATATAAATTTGACGCAAGCGAGCTGCTTAAACTCGAGCAATTTGTTAGTGACGATAGCGTACTAAAGAGATTGGGCGAAATCAAACAAGCCAACAAGGAAAACTTTGCTTCTTTTGTAAAGAGGGAAACGGGCGAAATTATAGACCCGTATTCACGATTTGACGTTCAGATAAAGCGACTGCACGAATATAAACGTCAGCTTTTGAATGTGCTTAAAATTATAAGTTACTACCTTGAGATAAAGGACAACCCGGGCAAAAATTTTTCACCGCAGACCTTTATTTTCGGCGCAAAGGCGGCGGGTGGTTATGCTCACGCCAAACGCGTCATTACGCTTATCAACTGCCTTGCAAAAGAGACGGCGCTTGATAAGGATTTATATGGCAAACTGCGCGTGCTGTTTGTCGAGAACTATAACGTTACACTTGCGGAGCGGCTTATTCCCGCCAGCGAGGTGAGCGAACAGATAAGCCTTGCGGGCAAGGAGGCAAGCGGCACGTCAAATATGAAGCTTATGCTTAACGGCGCGCTTACGCTGGGTACCGTGGACGGCGCCAACGTGGAAATTCTCGAACGCGTTGGCAGGGACAATATGTTTGCCTTTGGTCTGACGGCGTCGGAGGCTCAGCGCGCTTGGAGCGAGGTGGACGCGTCGGCTGTTTACTCTGGCTCGGAGGAAATAAGGCGCGTGGTGGATAGGCTCAAAAAGGGCTTTGCCGGCGAGAGCTTTGTGGACATAGCGACGTACCTTACAATAGGTGGGGGCATGGCAGACCCATACATGTGTTTAAAAGATTACGACGACTATAAGCGTGCCGCAGCTTTGATGGACGCTAAATATGCCGATAAGACGGCATGGAACAAGTCGTCGCTTATAAATATTGCGAGGGCGGGAGTGTTTGCTGCCGATCGCAGTATAGAGGAGTATGCAAGTAATATTTGGCACTTAAAGAGGCTAAGTAATGATTGAGTATTGCCCACTATATAGTCGATTTAAGAGCAGAGTGGGTGGCGTAAAAGCAGGCCACCCTCTTACCGTAAACATATTGGGCGAGGCGCACTCTGCTACCCTTGTGCTTACTAAGGAAGGCGAGGGACATGTGCCTGTTTATTACGATATGGATAGGTTTAACGACGGCTTTACCGTAAACCTAAATATAACTACCTGTGGGCTGTATTTTTACTATTTTTTGATTGACGGCGTCAGATATGGCAGCGACGAGTTTTTAAACTTGATTGTAAATGGTAGCGACTATCTTCAGCTTGTATACGAGGGCAGCTTTAGACCACTAAGCGGCGGGGTTATCTATCAGATAATGCCCGACCGTTTTTATATTGAGGGCAAGCCAAATATAAAGACGGGTGCTAAATTTCAAGAGGACTGGTATGCTGTGCCGTCACATTTGCCTGACGAAAGCGGCAAGTATAACAACGAGTTTTTTGGCGGCAATTTACAAGGCATTATATCAAAACTCGACTATCTAAAGGATTTAGGTGTAACGTATATCTACTTAAATCCGATATTCGAGGCGGCGAGCAGTCATAGATACGATACGGGCGACTACGAAAAGATAGACTCAACATTAGGAACCGAGGAGGATTTCGATAGTCTCGTTTTAGAGGCAAAAAAGCGAGGTATTGGTATTATCCTTGACGGGGTGTTTTCGCATACGGGTGCCGATAGCAAATATTTTAATAGATACGGCAATTATGATACGTTGGGAGCGTATCAGTCTCAGTCAAGCCTATACTACGAGTGGTACAGTTTTAACCGATATCCAAACGAGTATAAATGTTGGTGGGGATTTGAAACTCTGCCCGAAGTCAATGAGGCGTCGCCCTCATATATGGATTTTATGCTTGGCAGTAATGGCGTAATTGAGAGATGGGGGCGGAAAGGTATAGTGGGGTGGCGTCTTGACGTTGCAGACGAGCTGCATAGCGCCTTTTTGGACAGGCTGCATAGTGATACTAATGTCACGCTAATTGGCGAAGTATGGGAAAACGCCGCTCGCAAATTCGCTTATGGCAGTAGACGTAGCTACTTTTTGGGAAAACAGCTTGACGGGGTGACAAATTATCCATTTAAAGCAGGAATAATAGAGTTTTTATTGACAGGTGATAATACGCTGCTAAGAAAAACGTTAAGAGAGCTTATAAACGACTACCCGTCCGAGGTCTTTTTGTCTATGATGAATATACTCGGCACTCATGATACGGATAGAATAATTACGGCATTATCTAACGACGAGCGCCCGCAAAGCAAGGACGAAAGAGCGGAATATACTCAATCGGATATCATCGAGGCGGCGCAGCGGGTGAAGCTCGCCTCGCTTATTCAGTATATCCTGCCGGGTGTGCCATGTCTATATTATGGAGATGAGGCGGGACTTAGCGGGCACGAGGACCCGTTTTGCCGAAAATGCTACCCCTGGGGTAATGAAAACGCCGAACTGATAGCTCATTATAAGCGCCTTGGCGAGATAAGAAGACAATATGCATCTGTTTTTAGCGGATCTTGCACAGACGAGTCCCCGTCAAATAATGTTTTTAAGATTGTAAGGAGTGATGGCGACATTTCGCTTACTTTAATTGTCAATTTAAGCGGTGAAGACATCTGTGAGGAAGGGGCCTTTATACCCGATAATGAAGCGATTTTAGTGGTAAAAAATGTAAATAAAAGTCAAATTTTCATCTATCGTCATTTTTGCGGCGACAATAAATGACCTTATGTAAACAATTGTGTAGGTTGAGTGTTGAAAGTAGACAAATTACTTTTAACCGAAAATTTTTAGTTGCAAAGTATATATTCATATGATATAATTCTTGTACTCGTATTATCGGGTATTTTATCCTGTAATAAGTCTCGGGCGACAGCCTGACGATCTATTAATAATTTACATTTCATCAAGTCAAGGAGGACCTATGAAAAGAAAGAATTTCAGACTGAACTTAGCGTCGTTTGTTGTATTTCTTCTTGTGGGCGTGATGGGTGTCACAGCGGCATTCACGGCGTTCATTGGAAACAGTATAATAAACCCTAATGTTTCGACTAATTCGGCAATTCAAGCTGGTCAGGCGGAGAGTGATCTTGCGTCAGCTCTCGATCCGGACAAGATTGTAAGCTCCAATAAGGCGCTTAGCAAAGACGACAAAGTCGTTTTGATTGTCACAATGGATGAGAACACGCTTATTGATACATATCTTGCCAATCCGGGAAGCTATTCATCATTCTCGGATTACAGACTGTCCACAGATGGTAAGAATGCTGCCGAAAATCTTATTAATAAGCAAAAAGCTTTATATAATAAGATTGCACGTCAAGTTGACGTAACACTTAAGTACAACTACGTTAATACCTTGAACGGCTTTGCTATCGAGATTAGATATGGCGACCGTAAGGCTATCGACGGTATTGCTGATAGAGCAAACGTATTGGGTACTATGATAAGTGAAACATATAATGCGCCGGAAATTCAAGCGGTAGAAAACCACGTTGCCGCAATGGGAACCGGTATTTTCGATTCTACAAGAAGTCGAGAAGAACTAAAGATTGCCGGACAGGGTATGGTTGCAGCCGTTCTCGATACCGGTCTTGACTGGGAGCATATTGCATTTGATCCCTCTCACCCGCTTTTCGATCTTGAGAATCAAAAGAAGAACAATACTTTAAAATTCACAAAGGATTATGTAAAGTCTAGATTGTCTGATCTTGTTTTTGCTAACGGCATGCTTTCGCTTAGCTATCAGGTTTCCGATAAAGACGAAATGAAAGACAAATTTGAAGACGGCGAAAACGGAACAGGCGTTCTTACTGTAGATGACGTTTATAGAAATGAAAAGGTTCCGTTTACATTTGACTATGCAGACTATGATACCGAAGTTAACTCGCATGTAGATAATGCTCACGGTACTCACGTAGCAGGTATTATCGCAGGTCACAGTGATGACCCTAAGGGCGAACACGGAGAGACCCTTTATGATAAAGACGGTAAGATAATTACCGGTATAACAGGTGTTGCACCGCAGGCTCAGCTTGCTATATTCAAGGTATTCTCGGACTATGAAGGTGGTGCAAGCAGCTACTCTTTGCTTGGCGCTCTTGAAGACTGCATTACTTTGGATGTAGACGTAATCAACATGAGCTTGGGTTCTACGGCCGGTTTCCAGGAAGATGTAGGTGCGTACAACAGCGTGTATAGGGCTTATGAAAGCGTAGGTAGGGCAGGTATTTCGCTTTTGGTTGCAGCAGGTAACGAGTACAGCTCCAGCTTTAACAGCCATGCCGGTCTTAACCTTACATCTAACCCCGACTCGGGTTCGGTAGGCTCTCCCGCATCGTATGATGCGGCATTTGCGGTAGCTTCCATAAGCGGTGTTAAATCGCAATACCTTGAGGCTACATATAACGGTGGTACTGCAACCGCATATTACAATGAGTCTGCAAAGGTTAATGGTACTTCGTATAACTTTATGGAAGACATTTGGAACACTCTCGTTACCAAACTCAGCGATCCGGAAATTGATAATAGCGTTAAGACAACTTTGCTTGGCTATATTAATTCCTTTATGTATGAGGACGCTGCCGGTACGACTGCCAAAGAAGATGGTAAGAAGTATTCCCAATTCGAAAAGAAAGATATAACTTTAAGCAATTTAAGCAATGTATTAGAGAAGATGAGGTTGGTTGATGCCAGCTCCGAATTTGTTGAATATGAGTTGCAAATTCCTTATGTTACCATTTCCGGTGTCGGCAATACCGGTAACTATGCAGGTAAAGATGTAAAGAACAAGATAGCTCTTGTATCTCGTGGTCAAATAAACTTCGAAGATAAACTTAAAGAAGCTACAAGACAGGGTGCACTTGCTTGTATCGTATTCAACAATGCTGCAGGTATAATCAGAATGCAGGTAGGTGACAACATCACTATTCCGTCCTGCTCGATTACAATGGACGTTGCTGCTCTTATCAAAAACAAGGACAATAGTGGCGCAGCATACTTTACAGTAAATCCGCAAAAGAAAGCAGGCCCGTTTATGAGCGATTTCTCTAACTGGGGTCCGCTTCCTAACCTTGTACTTAAGCCGGAAATAACCGCTCACGGTGGTGAAATTTACTCGGCTATCCCCGGTGACGAGACTGCATACTCGCGCTTTAGCGGTACATCTATGGCTTGTCCCAACATGGCAGGTGTAGTTACCCTTCTTCGTCAATACATGAAACAGGCGGATGTTGCGGCTAAGTTCGAGCTTTACAAGGACGGTGAGCTTGACCTTAACATTATGGAGCAGAGAATATATCAAATTCTTATGAGTACCGCTACCATAGCGCATAACGAGGAAGACAATCCGTATTCTCCGCGTAAGCAGGGTGCAGGTCTTGCCGACCTTGACAGATCGGAAACGACCGAACAATATTTGTATGTAATGAAAAACGGCGTAGAGCAGGAGCGTACCAAGGTTGAGCTTGGTGACGATCCGTCCAAAAAAGGCGAATACACCGTAGAATTCTATGTTAAAAACGTAGGTAGCTCGTCTGCAAGCTACACAATAAGCAGCCATGTTATGACTGAGGGTATATCTTCGGATGAGAAGACGGTTACCGAAAAATCTCGTATGCTTACAGATTATACCGCTGCTCTTAAGGTGGATGGAGTTGCTAAAGAATTGGATAGCACTATTACCGTCGCAGCTAAGTCTTCGGTAAAAATTACTTATACAATTACTCTTGGCGACAAGGACAGAGAATGGCTTGCAAACTTTAAAAACGGTATGTATGTAGATGGCTTTGTTCGCCTTATAAATGAAGATAAGGTAAACGGTATCGACCTTAACATTCCGTATCTTGCATTCTATGGCGACTGGTCGGATGCACCCATAATCGACTATGAAATTTATGAGACATCTAAGGATTTAAATGATGATACAATCGACGAGGACGATAAGCGTTACAGCAATGCTCAGCCCATTCAGCTCCTTGGTAAATATACAGAAAACGGACAAGAGTATTCGTTCCCGATGGGTTCATATGTATTCAATTTGCCCGAAGGTTATACCGGACCCGATGCAGAAGCAGATAAGGCTGCAGTATCGTTTAATACAGATTCGGCTATAAGCGGTATCTATGGTGTAGCCGGATTCCTTCGTGGTGCTAAAAGGTTGTTCTGGGAAATTACCGATGCTGTAACAGGAGATTATATTTACGGCTCAACTTACCGCTCGGCGCGTAAAGCGTCAGCTGCAAGTGGATATGGCGGTGCTTACTTTGAGATCGATATGACTCAAATGGACTTTGTCAACAACCACAAGTATACCTTCACTTGCTATCCTGTGCTCGACTGGCATGCTGACCAATTTAAGACTAAACAGGATGTAATTGATTACAATATAAACAAGATGCTTAGCCGTTGCGAATGCTCGGATAAGGAGAGATGCATTGTCAATGAGGATTGCCAAGATGCAAATTGCGCTTGCGAAGACAATAGAATCAGATACTACTGGTCGACTGATTTCTGGTATGATACAGATGCTCCGTTCATTTCCAATACCGAGCTTCGTGTAGTAAGAGACAGCTCTGATAATGCGTCGTATTATCTTGATATGTATCTTACAGATAACCATTATATACAGGCAATGTCGCTCACTGCTTACGATAAGGATAAGGAAGAATATGTATCTACGTTTGACCCTGTGGACGGTACTTTACGTCCGATTATTACTCAACGTAATGCAACAACCCTTGTATCTTTGAACTTGACTTATATGTGGGAACAGATTCAAGATGGTATACTTTATCAGCTTGAAAATCTCAATAATGCTGCTGCGATAGCTGCTCATCCCGAACTTGGTACATATCTTACTCAGTTCAAGGTTACACTTTATGACTATGCGTTTAATACTTCGTACTATACCATAGACCTTATGGAGCTTTACGAGTACATGGAGAGCGTTCAGTTTGGCGATATCGGTAACTATGCTACTTATTCTTATACCGAAAATAATGTTACTAACCAAGTAAACGTAATGACATCTTATAATGACACCCCGAAGGAGGATTCGACACTCAGATCGGTAACTATTATCAAGGGTCAAAAGATAGAACTTATGAAGGCTGTTGTACCCACTCCGGCTACAGCTTGGCGTGAAGACTTTGTATTCACATCCAGCGCACCTGCAATCGTCAGAGTTAATGATGAAACAGGTGAGATATATGCAGAAGGAGCAGGTGAGGCTACTGTAACCATTACCTCGCGTGTAAATCGCAATGCTTCGGCAACCCTTACCGTAAAAGTGCTCTCGCTCGAAGATGCAGCTAAGTATAAAATTCCCGTAAGCACACTTCAGGCAGACCAGAATCTTAACTCGTTGTCGTTTAAAGTATCGGGTTGGGCTTTCGATGCAGGTGAAGAATACATTATCGAGCTCGAGCATGACCCATGGTATTATGAGCTTGAAAGTGATATTATCTCTGGTAAATACTTTATTCGTTGGACTTCGAGCAATGATCGTGTAGCAGCCGTAAGGCCGATGACTCGCGCGGATGCTGCTAAGTTTGGTGAGGAATACAGTATATTTAAGGCTGTAGTAACTGCCAACAGAGGCTCTGACTATGATGGCGAATATGTAAAGAATATCTCGGCTTTTGCTACTGTTACTGCTCAGCTTTGCAAAATATCCGAAAACGGCAAAAACAACGATCCTGTATACGGAGCGTATGACACAACCGTTTATTCCGCACAGTTTGCGGCTTATGTATATGAGGAGTTTGTTACTACGGGTAATGAGCTTACCGAATATCATGGTACGCCTATATTAGATGAAAAAACAGGTTTGATGACGGTGACAATTCCGTCTAACCTCAATATTACTACTATTGCTTCTTCGTTGTTCTACGAGCGTAAAGGTATTGAGTACATCATATTCCCCGAGGGACTTGAGACAATCGGTAGAGCCGCTTGCGCATACATGATTGACTTGAGAAGAGTAAAATTCCCCTCCACTTTGCAAAAGATTGACCAATACGCATTTATAGCAAAATATGAGACGGCTGCCGAGGGTCCTGTTCCGGGACTTTCCATAGTAGACACCAGTGACTGCGCTAAGCCGTTACAGATTGCAGCTTATGCATTTGCTAACCAAAAATATATCGGCGTAGATATCGAAGCAAGTATCAAGGCGTCAGGTGGAGAAGCTAATTTCGATTTTGGCGATGATAAAGATGGCAAGAATAAAATTGTCCTTATAAGCGAAGCAGATCGTGAGTTGTTTAACACTAAGATGGTAAGAGTTGTTGACAAATATGCTTTTGCTAACTTGGCGTTTGTTTCCAAGCTTGACCTTACCGGATTGCGTGGTGCAAGTATTGGTGCATTCTTCAATATCGGCTCGTCCTTACATAACCACTTTAACGGCGAAAACGGTCCCAAATATGCCGATGTAATATTTGGCGAAAACACTTATGCTGGTATTGCTGCATTCGTTGGTAACGGTATAGGTAAAGTTACTCTTCCCATGAGAAGAATATCTGCTCAGATGTTCTATGGCTTGACCGAGGAACAAGAGGATGTTCATGAGGATGAAGAACAGGAAAATCCGGATGCCGATGTTGAAACTAAATACACTCCCTCTTATATCGGTGAGTTGGAAGAAATAACATTTACTGCTGACAATGTAGTTATCGAAATGGGTGCATTCATTTACAGCAGTGTAAAGAAAGTAACATTCGAGAAGCCTGTTTACTCGATAGGCGAAGCTGCGTTTGCATATAGTAAAATCGAGGAAATTAACTTCAAAAACGGCTGCCGTGAAATCGGAAACCAGGCATTCTTTGCAACCGAAATCGGTAAAACGGCAGATGGCGAAGCAGGCGAGTTTAAGTTGCCGGCAGGCCTTGAAAAATTAGGTACCGCTGCATTCTCGCAATGTGAATATATCGGAAAGTTAGTTATAGATAAGAATTGCAAATGGACTACGGAAAACGGACAGGTTTCCGCTTCGGCAGGTACTCCGTTCTATGGATGCAAAAATCTTGCCGAATTTGAAGTAGAACCTGATAACGCGTACTTGACCTCTAAGAACGGTGTTATTTATAACAAAGAAGGCGATATGCTTATTGCCGTTCCGGGCGCAAAAGAATTTACAAATGCTAACGATGTTTTGGACGGCGTTACCAAGATAGGTGATTATGCATTCGGAGCTAACACTTATATCGAGAAAGCTGACATTAGCGGAATCGAGGAGTTTGGTGATGGTATATTCTTTATGTGTTCTGCACTTACAGAGGTTACTCTTCCCCAGCATAATATAACTGATTTAATGTTCTATGAGTGCACAAGCCTTAAAGATGTTAACTTCCCTGCAACAATAGATGATACTCGAGATCCGATTACTAAGATAGGTCAATTTGCGTTCTATAAAACAGTATTTGAGAGAATCGAGCTGCCTAATACAATATCCGAAATAGGTATGGGTGCATTTGCCGAGAATACTGAGCTCAAGGCGATTACTTTGCCTTCCAATGTAACTGAAATTGCGGACACGACATTCTACGGCTGCTCAAGCCTTGCGCTTATCAACACCGTATCGCCGAGTGCGGATAGTGGTTTTACCGAAAATGGTAACCTTACCAGAATTACACGTATAGGTGTCGGAGCATTCTGCTATACTGCAATACCGTCTATCAGACTTATCAATTGTACTTATATAGCGGAGCAAGCATTTGCAGGCTGCTCTAACCTTGAAAGTGTTGACCTTAGGGTTGCAACTTATATCGGTGACTATGCATTTGCTCCCGGAAATAACGAGGAAACCGGAGAGTCGATAGCTACGATTAAAACGGTTAATATCCCCATGGCTAAAACATTAGGTACGGGTGCGTTCTATTATCAAAATAAGCTAGAGGCTATCGAGCTTGATGCTTGTACCGAAATCGGTGCTTTAGCATTCTATTCATGCACGAGCTTGACTAAGGTATATATGCCTCAAGCTAAAACGATCGGTATGTATGCATTCGCAAATACCGCAGTTAATCAGGTTTATCCGGATAAAGAATTGGATCTTCCTGAATATTACCGCTATTTGGGTATATTGAGTGCTGATCTCGAATATATTCACCCGACGGCATTTATAGCTTCTTCGGTACTTGGATATGTATTCTACGGCGAAAATCCGAGATACTTCCAGTCTGATGAATTGGCTCTTTATAGATACGTAGAGGGCGGTTACGAGCTTGTTGCTGTTCCGACATTATATCAACAGTCGACAGAGTTTACTGTAATGGATGGTACAATTCGTATCGGCAATTATGCATTCTACTTCAATCAGTATATCTTTAAGGTAAACATTCCCGACAGCGTAAGATGGATAGGTGATGGTGCATTTGCAAGTTCCGATGTAAGAATCTACAATTTCGAAACTTTGCAGGCGCCCGAGCTTGAAGCCGGTTATGCAACAACAGAGACCGAAAATGGCGATGTTTACTTCTGGCAGATGTATAATAACTTCTATCAACCGTTCACATATTCACCTGATGGCGGAGCCTTTAAGTATAACAGTATACGTATGCATGATGAGTATGATAAGCGTGTTGATTTGAATTCGTCCATGCAATTACAGAATGAGTCTTACACAGGCGGTGGATTCACAGGCTATCCGTATGGTATGGTAGTAGAAAGACCGTCCAATGCTAAGGGCTTTGACAACTTCATTTGGGCTAACTACTTTGATAGCACGCTTCTTATGCCCGAACTTATGGAAGACACGACAAGAATTGTTATGGATCTTATACGCGCATTGCCCGAGGCGAATAAAGTGACCGTAGCTCATAGAGATGATATCGAAAGCGCTCGTGGTAGATACGACAGCTTGTCCAGCTTTGAGCAACAAGTATTTGTTATCAAGGAAGGCTTGCTTGATCGCCTTGAAGCTTGCGAACAGAGATTGGCTGAGATCGATGGCAATGATGCTGCTCGTCGTCAGGCGGTTAAAGATCTTATCAATGAGCTCCCCGATCCTGCTGACATTACACTTAAAGATAAAGATGCTGTAGTGGCTGCACGCGAGGCATACGATGCTCTTACTTCTACTAACCAGTCTGTATTTGCTACTGAAAACGCAGCTCTTGTTACCAAGCTTGAGCAGTGCGAAGCTAAGATCAGTGAGCTTGAAGATAAAGGCGGCGAAAAAGAAGGTTGCGGTAGCTGCGGAACAGTAGCATTCGGAGCAGGTAATAATGGTGGCACAGGCCTTATGGTTGGCTTGTTCGCTGTAATGCTTGTATCTCTCCTTGTGGTGCTCTTACGCAAAAAGAAGTCTGCACAAAAATAATTGCTAACTATAAACGGCTCCGTTCTAACGAACGGGGCTGTTTTTTACTGTCAAAAAACCATTATAATATGGTAAAAGGATATCACTTAAATAACATTTATCTTTGTGGTAAAAACTGCAAATTTGTTTTTAGTCAAAGGTGGCATTAGTTTAGTTCTATAAACAACATTTATATTTACAAAAAAAAGAATTTTTGTAGTCAAAACAGCTGTATAATAGCCATTTTACACCGAATAGTCATTAAAAAGCAGCATTTAAAACAAAAATCACAATAGCCAAAATTTACACAAAAATTTAACTCAATATTTATTGACAACGATTATAGATTTTGATATACTTAATATACCTAATCTGCAGTTTTATGTGATGATGGATTTTTCTAATGTAAGGCTGTAGTTTGATTGGCAGAAACGAAATTTAAATTGGAGACTATTATGAGAAAATTTAAGTGTCTTTTGATGGTATCGCTAATCGCAATACTTGCAACGGGCATACTGGCCGGTTGCTCCATCGGTGGAGGTATCTATATACCGCCGGAAGTGGATCATTTAGTTACATATTGCGGTAATGGTGGTATGATTAACAATAAGGTTGAGCGCTATATTTATGTGCAGGATGATGTTCATGCCTTTGACCCGTTTGGGGGCACAAGCGTGATTGAGCCGGTTGTTAGACCTGCATATAGATTTGTCGGCTGGAAAGTATGTAAAGTTGACGAAAACGGCAAGCCGTTGCTTCGTGATACTGCGATATCATCTACCGACGGTGGCGTTTATGTTACCGAGAACGGTACAGGCGACGCTATTGCCGAGAGCGATATACCTAACTATAAGGACGTTGTGCTTAAATATTACGATTACGAAGATACCGAATGGGTGTTTACTCGTGACCGTGTTACAAAAGACGTTGTTTTGGTTGCTATTTGGGCTGAGTATAATAAGTTCATTATAGCCGACCATAATAACGACGAGTGGGAGAACCTTGAAGCGCTTACAGATGACAGCTTTACATTTGAATCTGCTGTTTATAAGCAATATGCTGACAGATTGGTTGATGCTACTTATAACGGAGGAGCTCAAATATCCAATGATGATGTTAAAAATTCATATAAAGTAGCGCGTCCCAATAATACGGCGTTAAAGTTTTACTATGACAAAGAGTGCGAAAACGAGATGGAATTCCCGATTGCCGCAGATAAATTGGTAACGGTTGTTTACTATAAGGAAATCGACGGCGTATTTGAACTCGTAAACGACGCTGTGGATTTTACGAATGCTATTAAAAACAATCTTAATGTATATTTGCTTAAGGATATCGAATTGGGTAAATATACTGTTGTCGATGCTGTCTACACCGGTACTATTGAGGGTAATGGTTATACACTTAGCGGTGGCAAAACCACAATTAATCAAGTTCATTGGACGGGTGAATCAAGCGAAGGCAACACCTATGGCGGAATCTTTGGAGCACTCGAAAATGCGACAATCAAAAATCTTACGATAAATACTATCGTAACATTTGAAATCGGAGTAGACCCTGATGCCGAGAGAAAGACTGAGGGCAGTGATGTAGACAGAGAATGTTATGTTGGTATCTTTGCTAAGTCTATGGAAAACTGCACACTCGTTAATGTAAACATTAATGCAGAGTATGAAGTTACTCGTAAGGAAATTTATAAGACTTGGCGTGACGAGAACAATAAGTTGCAGGGTGGTTATGTTGAAAATGACTACGATGTAACTGTATATGTTGATGGATGGCAGGCGATTAAGTCGGAGGGCAACAATATTGCGGATGACTGCTCTATTAGCTTTACAAAAAAAGGTGAAGAGCAAAAACCGAACACTCCCGACGAAGAAACTCCCGGTGGCGAGGAAGGACAAGATCCGAGTGAGACCCCGGGCGGTTCTGATGAGGGCGATGAAACCGAGGGCGACCAAGGTGAAGCTACCACCGATGAGGAATAATTAATATAGTAATTAGTAATTTTTTAAAAATTATTAAATATAAAATTTTTAGGAGGACAAACCAAAATGAAAAAATTTGCAAGAATACTTTGTGTTGCTTTGCTTGCTGTGATTTTGGGAACATCAACTGTTTTGTTGACTGCATGCCCGGGTCCTGGAGATAAGCCCGGCAAGGTAGACGACGAAAAAGCAGTTGTTTTCAGCACAGGCGAGCTTGACAACGTATTCAACAGCTTCTTCTCCACATCTGCTTACGATAATGAGATTATCGGTCAAACGCAGATTGGCATGATGTCTTCAGATTCAAGCGGTCAGCCATATTGTGGCGAAGATGAGCCTACAGTAGCACTCAACTACAGTCAGGTTATAACTTTGGAAGGTAAAGATTATAAGGATGAAGCTCCCAAGTTGGGTGACAGAAAGCCGGCTAATATTCCTGCTAGCGACTATTACACAACTTATCAGTTCCTTATTAAGAACAATATTAAGTTCAGCGATGGGCAGCCGCTTACGATTAACGACGTAATCTTTAACTTGTATACATATCTCGATCCCGTATACACAGGTTCGTCGACTATATACTCTACGGCAATTCAAGGATTGTTGGCGTATCGTACTCAGAGTGAGAATGCTAACGAAGCTTATAACGAATCGTTCAATAAGACTGTAAGCGGAAATGCAAACCTCAGACTTGCAAAAATCCGTGAAATGTATGCTAAGGATGACGACAAAAGAGCAGTTAATCGCCAAGGATATGAGGAGCTTGCTGACAGAAAAGAAATTCTTGAGGACGTAGAGTCTATAAGATTTATGTTCTGGGATGAAATCAACAGCGATTACCGTAGTGCGATTTCCGAGCTTGATAGCTATATCGAAGAAAACGAAAAGATCAAGAACGAAAAGGATGCCGAAAGAAAGGCTAAGTTGGAGGCTGTTGCGCTTGGCTTTACCGAGGTTTGGGAAGTATTCCTTTATAATGAGGGATATATAACTGCCGACTATAAGAGCGATGGTACAATAGACACCTACAAGACCGATAGTGATGCAAGTGGTCATTACGATAAAAACGGTAAAGAGCTTAAAAAGAATGACAAGATGATCGACTATGGTAATGCTTGGAAATGGTGGCATGATAGAGATTCTTTGATCAAGATTGCATTTAACCTTAAAATGGGTATCGGCGACAATGGTAATATCCTTGCTAATGATAATACAAAAGAAGATGCCGATGGCAATAAAGCTCCCGCATCCGAGGCTGATGCTCCCAAGTGCGATATCGTGACCGATACGTACGGTAAGGCAATCCGTAGCAGCTTAAAGTCAAGTGATTCAGATGAGAATTACTGGAATCTTCTTTGGACTTCAACTAATCTTACAAGTAATCTTGCTGAGATCGTTACATACTGGGGTACCGGTAATAATGCTTTGGATCAGTTTACTGCAGAAGAAAAGAGTAAATGGTTCGAGGAGCATAACGATGAATCGGTTGATACGATTAAGGGTATTACAGTAAAACAGCTTCCTGCAGGTTCTACATTCGAAGGCCGTATGGGTACTACTACTCTCAAGGAAGATATGTATGTACTTCAAATAGTTATTGATAGAGTTGACCCCCAAGCTATTTGGAACTTCAGCTTTACCGTAACTCCGATGCATTATTATTCCAATGCAACTAACGATACAACAGGTAAATATACTTCTGCCGTTGACTATCATTCGTTTAACTATGAGGGTTGTCCGGGCTATGATCCGAAAAAGCCTATCTCGGTAGGCCGCCCGTTTGCAGATAAGGACTACTTTGACAAAGTTCTTAAGTCCGGTAAAATTCTTTCCGTACCTGTTGGTGCAGGTATGTATAAAGTTTCCAAGAGAGATTTTACTAAGGAAGATTATACTCCCGAAGAGAGACCTACATTCTCCGAATTCCTTTCCAATAACATTGTATACTATATCCGTAACCCGTACTTCTATACAACTTCGGGTCAAGGATATGCAAGCAATGACGAAGCTATAGCTAATAAGTCGCCTATAACTAACTGCAAGATCAAGTATGTTCGTTATCAGGTAGTTAATACTTCTAAGCTTCTTAACGCGTTGTTGACCGGCGCTATCGACTATGGTGATCCGTCTGCAACAACCGAAAACATGAACCAGCTTAATGCAAGCTCTACGGTTAAATCGGGTACAATTCCTAATAACGGTTATGGTTATATAGGTATAAATGCTAAATATGTTCCCGACCTTAAGATCCGTCAGGCTATAATGCATGCTATCGATACAAGACTTATCAAGGCATACTATGCTGACTTCGCTTCGCTTATCTATCGTCCCATATCCAGCGTATCTTGGGCTTCTCCGCAGAACCCGGATAACCCGGCCGGAATTTATAGTACATTTAAGCAAGAGCCTTACTATTCGTATGATCCAAAAGGTACTCAAATAGATATCTTGGTACAAAAAGCAGGTTATGACACTAAAAACGGAACTCAAGTAGGTGTTAGAACTCTTCCCGATGGTACACAGCATAAGCTCGAGTACACCTTTACAATCGCAGGTGCTACCGATGATCACCCGGCTTATACCGCAATGCAAAATGCTGCAAATATCCTTAATGATCATGGATTTAAGATCACCGTTAAGACAGATACCAACGCTCTTAGTAAGTTGGCTGCAGGTACTCTTACTGTTTGGGCAGCAGCTTGGGGCTCCGGTGTAGATCCCGATATGTATCAGGTTTACCATAAAGACAGTCAGGCTACTTCTGTAAGAAACTGGGGTTATCCCGAAATTCTTAATGATAGCACCGATCTTTATAAGGAAGAAAGAGGTATTATCAATAGCCTTGCCGACTTGATAGACCAAGGCCGTAGCACTCTTGATAATGCTTCACGTGCTGCAACTTATGCTAAGGCTTATGATCTTATTATGGATCTCGCAGTTGAGCTCCCGACATATCAACGTGTTAACGTTTATGCGTACAATTCTAACGTGTTTGACGATAATACTTTCAATAGTGACAGATCGCCGTACAGTGGACCTTTGTCGAGATTCTGGGAAGTTAAGTGCAAATAATTAACCACTTACAAAAAACATTATAATGTATTATGAGGGAGTTACTCCCTCATAATACAATGGATGGAGAGATATGGTAAAATATATTATAAAAAGATTGCTATTGTCGGTCCTTATACTTGTTGGCGTATCGATAATAACATACATGCTTGTCCGTCTTATGCCTATGGACTACTTTGACAGAAAGTTTGCTTCGCAAATTGCTCAAGGTACCATAACACAAGCGGAAGTAGACCGTCAAAAGGATTTGTATGGTCTAATTATCAAGTATGAAGATTATGCCATCAAGTTTGGATGGGAATACGACAAAGCGAATGTAAAAGAAAGCCTTACAAGCGGACAGCGTACTCTCTGTACTGTATTTAACTACTTTGAAGGTTATTGGAAGTGGTTGAGTACCACATTCAAAGGTGACCTCGGCTTGTCGTTTAAATATGGTGCGCCGGTTTCCGAAGTTATGTGGCAAAGTATGTGGATATCGTTCTGGATAGCGCTTGTAGCCATGGTGATGCAGTTCTTTATAGCAATTGCGCTTGGTATAGCGGCGGCAACTCATCAGTATAGCGTTATGGACTATACCGCAACGGTACTTGTACTTATGGGTATTTCGCTTCCATCATTCTTCTTTGCTAACTTACTCTTAAGAGTGTTCTCATTGCAGTTAGGGTGGTTCCCATATGTAGGTATGGAATCTCCAGGAGCGAACTATACAGGTGTGGCGCGAATGTTAGACATTTTGCATCATATGGTATTGCCTATGGTTGCGCTTGTAATTTTGGGTATAGGCGGTTTTATGCGATATACGCGTACCAACGTGCTCGAAGTTTTAAATGCAGACTACATACGTACTGCTCGAGCAAAAGGTTGTTCGGAAAAGACTGTAATTTATCGCCATGCTTTCCGTAACACACTTATCCCCATCGTAACAATGATAGCGGGAATTTTGCCCGGATTGTTTGGTGGTGCTATGATTACCGAGCAGGTATTCGATTTGCCCGGTATAGGTAATAAAGCATATCAGGCCCTTGTCGTTGGTGATATCCCATTCATTATGGGTTACAACATGTTCATTGCGATATTGGGTGTAATAGGTACGCTTTTGTCCGACCTGATGTATGCGGTCGTTGACCCGCGCGTCAAGATTACCAAGTAAGGAGGTCAGTATGGAAAAAGATAAAGTTACCTCCGTGCTTGAGGAGGACAATATGGAAAAAGAAAATAACGCTGCTTTACAAGAGAAAGAAGAATTTCTTGCGGACAGCGTAAAAGTCGTTTCACCAGGACGCCTTGTGGCAAAAAGATTTTTCCGCTCACGTCTTTCGATGATAGGACTTGTAACTATTATAGTTTTGTTCTTGTTCGCGTTTTTAGGCCCTGTGTTCTATAATCAATGGGGTGAAATAGAGATAGACTTGTCTATTCCCGAAGAAAAGCGTGAAGTTGTTAAAACCGAAACTTATAACGAAAGAATCGATGCTTCGCTTCTCTTTGTAGATGGCAAAGTATCTAATGATGAGTCCAAGCTGTTGCCCGGTGTTGTCTTTGACGGATATAGTGAAGCCGGCAATAGATATGGACACTATACAGATGCTGCTACCGGCGAACCGGTATACTTTATGTTGCAGACAGGCTCAAGTGCAGCTGCTTATGTTAGTGATGAATATGGTACAAAAATTCCCTATACATACGCAGAATATACTTGGGACCGTAAGACATTCAATGAAAAGGGTAAGATAAGTGCCAATCACTGGCTGGGTACCGACGAGTACGGTATGGACGTATTTGTACGTCTTATGTATGGCGGAAGAATCTCTCTTACACTTGGTTTCGTAGTCGTATTCTTAGAGACATTCCTTGGTATCTTGTTCGGTGGTCTTGCCGGTTACTTCGGTAAGTGGGTTGACCAGCTTATAATGAGAATAGTAGATATCTTCGGTTGCGTTCCTCAGTTCCCCATACTTTTGATCTTAGGTGCGGTGCTCGAGGATGCGGATATCAATCAGAGATATCAGATCTATTACCTAATGATTATAATGACAGTGCTCGGTTGGACGGGCGTTGCGCGTGTCGTGCGTGGACAGATACTCTTCCTGCGTGAGCAAGAATATATGGTTGCTGCCGAGGCGCTCGGACTTAGCACTACACGTAAAATTGTAAGGCACCTTGTGCCCAACATCATGCCGCAGCTTATAGTTCAGATGACGCTTGGTCTTGGTGGTATCATTCTTACCGAGTCAACGCTTAGCTACTTGGGTATCGGTATTCCCAAACCGTACGCAGCTTGGGGTACTATGATAAGTGCGGCGCAAAAGCCCGAAATCTTGCAGTATTATCCAAACCTTTGG
Organism: Clostridiales bacterium; assembly: GCA_022508465.1. Classification (GTDB taxonomy): domain Bacteria; phylum Bacillota; class Clostridia; order Christensenellales; family Pumilibacteraceae; genus CAG-552. The sequence continues at coordinate 6,641 of JAFLVB010000002.1, read as the reverse complement.
ATTCCTGCCGGTATCCTTATAGTGCTTGCGGTGTTAGGCTTCAACTTTATCGGCGACGGTCTGCGCGATGCGTTTGACCCCAAAGCTAGCAGATAGGAGGGAATAATATGTTGACAGGTTTTAAAAACAGCCGTTTAGGCAAATATTATTCGTCCGTACTCAATAAGTACGGTACTATCGCTCCCATTGTTGCCGCTCTTGTTGCCTTTGTTGTATTGCTCTCTGCCGGCAGCTTTGATGTGTTGGGTGAGTTAGAGTACAGATCGAGTGCAGCTGTAGTTGTTGTCGGTATATTCCTTGGACTTTGCACTTTGCTTGCTTTGTACTATTTTGTGTCAAGGCTGGGCAGCAGAAAGATCAACGCAGTAGACTTTGTCGTTTATGTTGCAAATCTTCTTCTTGTGTTGTTCCTTATAGAGTTGATCTTTATGCCGAGCACAACGCTCCAGATCGTACTTTACATTGTAGCGCTCCTCATCGTAGCTGCGCTTACGATGGTTCGTATGGCAGTAGCAAGACCGATTGCAAAGACTTTGTACGAAAACAAAACTCCCAATGCAACGGTTAAGTCGTACTTTGCAGCGTTTATTAAAAGATTTAACATCCTTGTTCTTGCCTTTGTAGGCATCGCAATCTTGGCTCTCCTTTATTTGTTTGATGGAGTCGAGATTACGGGCAGCAATGGCTGGACATACCTTACAATAATATCTATTGTGCTTATTATAGCGACCGTGATCTTTAATCTTCCGGGCAGAATTGCTTCTAAGCGCATGGGACAGGTTGACGCGGTTATCGCGCTTGCTATCCCGGCAGCTGTACTTTATGCAATTCCCTTGTTTATGAACTTTACGGTAGCTAAGCTCGTAATTTGGCTTGTAGCTTTATGCGTGCTTGTATTCTTTGCAGTTCTCCTTATAAAGAACACTTATATCGAGAAACTTGCTCCTCGCACGGAAAAGAGCACAGGCAACAGAGGTCTTAAAGTTTACTTTAAGCAGCTTGCGCAAAAGTACAACCTTATATTTGCGGCAGTAATCGCTATCCTCGGCTTTATCGTAATGTATAGCTTGATAGCAATCAATGCCTTTAGAGAGGTTGAGACTGTTGTTACTGCAGGATTCTTACTTATTCTCGATTTGTCGGTACTTATTCTGTTTGCCGGATTGCTTGCTTCGGCTAAGCGTCGCAGTATAGTGGCAGGTGACTGGGTATTGTTCGCACTTTGTGTGTTTGCAATCCTTGCAATTATTCCGACAATCCAATTCTTCTCCGTTCTTAAGCTTCTCAACTGGATTGCACTTGTTGTGCTTATTTGTGTAACTTTTGCAGTTCGTATCGTCAGAGTTGCGGAAAACAGAGTAGAGGATGCCGAGATTTACAATCCCGCTACTATATTTGGTGAAGACAACTTCGGTAGAGCGGTTAACGGCGTTAAGGAGCTTTTCTCCCCCAATGCCAAAGATTCGCATTATATTTCCAGTAAGGAAAGCCGTCGTATTGCCAAAGAAAATATGCGCACCATCAAAGAGTACGAAAAGGCAAAGAAACGTAAGAACGTTCCCGAGTCCGAGTACGTTACTCAGATGAAAGACGACAGAAACATTGTTGAGTTTGAAAATCTTCATACATACTTCTTCTCCGATGCAGGTGTTGTAAAGGCCGTTAACGGTGTATCATTCAACATTCCGCAAGGTAGCACCGTGGGCGTAATCGGTGAGTCCGGTTGCGGTAAGTCTGTAACTTCGCTTTCCCTTATGCAGCTTGTTCAAGCACCCAAGGGTCAGGTTATGAAGGGTAGTGAAATCCGCTTTAAGTCCACAGTCTACAAAGAGGACGAAAACGGTAACAACATCCCCGTTTACGAAGTAAAGGTTGACGAAAACGGCAACGAAATCAAAGACGAAAACGGCAATCCCGTTTACGTAACCGCACCCAAGATGCATAAGGGTAAGCCCGTTTTGGACAAAGACGGTAAGCCTGTTATCGAAAAGGTGCAAAAGAAAGATATTAACGGTGTACCTCTCTTTGAAACAGAAGAAAAGGTTTACAACGTAGCTAAGATGCCTACCGAAGTTATGCGTAAGATTCGCGGTCGCGAAATTACCATGATATTCCAAGAGCCCATGACCAGCCTTAACCCGATATTCACTATCGGTAATCAGCTCGACGAAGTTGTATTCTTACACGTTCCGGGCGCTACCAAGGAAATGGCTAAGGCAAGAACGTTTGAAATGCTCAAGCTCGTAGGCATTATTCCCGAAAACGTATATGACCGCTATCCGCACGAGCTTTCGGGTGGTATGCGTCAGAGAGTTATGATAGCAATGGCGCTTTCGTGCAATCCCAAGCTTATCATTGCCGACGAGCCGACAACCGCGCTTGACGTTACAATTCAGGCACAGATTCTTGACCTCCTTAGAGATGTTAAGAAGAAGATCAACGGCTCCATTATGTTCATCACTCACGACCTTGGTGTTATTGCCGAAATGGCAGACTATGTCGTAGTTATGTACGCAGGCCGTGTTATCGAAATGGGTACCGCTAAGGAAATCTTCGACAATCCGATGCACCCGTACACCATGGGTCTCCAAAAGAGCAAGCCCGCGGTTAACAAGAAGGTGGACAGATTGTACAGCATTCCGGGTAACGTTCCCAACCCGATCAACATGCCCAACTACTGCTACTTCCGTGACAGATGCGATAAGCGCTGCGGCAAGTGTAACGGCGATTATCCCGATATGATACAGGTTAGCCCGACTCATAAGGTATCCTGTCACCTGTACGAGAAGGAGGATTAAGCGATGGAAAACAATAATGCAGCAAAGAATGACGTTATTCTTGACGTCAGACATCTTAAAAAATATTTCCCGATTGCCACTAACTTTTTTGGTAAACCGACCAGATTCCTCAAAGCCGTAGATGACGTTTCGTTTACGGTCAGAAAGGGTAAGACTATCGGTATCGTTGGTGAGTCGGGTTGCGGCAAGACCACTATGGGTCGTTGCATACTGCGTTTGCATGAGATAACCGACGGTGATGTACTCTTTAACGGTATCAACATCAGAGAGCTTTCGCACGAACAGTTGCGTAGAATCAGACCGCAAATACAGATGATATTCCAAGACCCGTATTCATCGCTTTCGCCCAGACTTCCCGTCGGCGAAATAATAGGTGAGGCAGTACTTGCGCATAAGCTTGTTGACCAAGCTCATTACAAGGAATACATCTTGGACATCATGCACAAGTGCGGACTTCAGGATCACTACTATGAGCGTTATCCGCATGAGTTCTCGGGTGGTCAGCGTCAGCGTATTTGTATTGCAAGAGCATTGGCACTCAATCCCAAGCTCGTTATATGCGACGAACCTGTATCGGCGCTCGACGTTAGTATTCAGGCTCAGATCATCAACTTGCTTGAGGACCTCCAGAACGAATTGGGACTTACCTATGTGTTCATTTCGCACGACTTGTCCGTCGTAGAACATATTTCGGACGAAATCGGTGTTATGTACCTCGGTAGCATGGTGGAAAGCGGAGATAAGACAAAGATATTTGCCAATCCGTTACATCCGTACACGCAGGCATTGTTCTCTGCAGTACCTGTACCCGATCCTAACGTAAAGATGAATCGTATCATTCTTAAAGGTGATATTCCGTCTCCCGCAAATCCGCCTAAGGGTTGCAAATTCCATACTCGTTGCACAAAGTGTATGGATATATGTAAAGAGGTTGCACCTGTTTACAAGGAGTACGAACCTAATCATTTCTGTGCGTGCCACTTATACAGTCAGGATTAATTTAGATTTAATAAAGTGTGGGCGGAAATTTCCGCCCATATTTTGTTAATAATATAATTACAAAGTCGCTATGCGCCTTTAATCTCTTACGAGATTTATTGTCCTAACGGACAATGCAATAGTCTTGACGGCTACGCAAAAATGCCCAGAGGGGCAAACAATTTTGCTTATAGTAAAATATAATTGCAAGGTTATGTGCACTATCCCTGTAGGGATGACAATGCTTGTAAAACAAAGCAAAAGGCGGCTAAGCCGCTATTCAATAAGGAGCTTTTATGTTCAAGAAAAAGAAGAAAAAGAAATATGATGACGACGACGGCAGAACTGTTGCCAATATGAATGTCGATGGCATGCCCTGGTACGAGGAAAATAAGGAAGAAAACGACGAAAAGCGTAAAAAGATGAAGGACCTTAAGCTGACGCATAAGGAAAAGTTTGCTATGTATATGGGCGCAGTTACAGCATTTTTGCCAATGCTGATAGTGGCGGCAGCGGCGTTTACCATAGTAATGATACTTATTGCCATTTGGCTTGGGTAAATTCGTTTGACAAAAGCAAAAGGAAGCTGTATACTTAATACAATACTATTTAAGGTTGAAAGCTATGAAACATATTGATATTAAAAAACTATTTGATGGCTCGTTAGTGGGTCAAAAAGTTACCGTTTGCGGTTGGATTCGCACCTGCCGCGATTCCAAGAACATGGCGTTTTTGGAAATCAACGACGGAACATCGCTTAAACATCTGCAGGTTGTTATAGATAAATCTGTAACGACAGGTTACGAAAATTGTACGGCACTTGGCAGCGCAATAAAGGCAGAGGGCACGCTTGTAAAGGCAGTTTCGGGTAATGGAGTAGAAGTCAATGCCTCAAATGTGACTTTGCTTGGTGATTGCCCACCCGACTATCCTATGCAGAAAAAGAGGCATACAATGGAGTATTTGCGTACCATACCGCATTTGCGCGTGAGGACGAATACCTTTAACGCAATGCTCAGAGTGCGCAGCGTGCTTTCGTATGCTATCCATAGATATTTTCAGGAAAACGGCTATGTCTATGTGCACACCCCGATAATCACGGGCAGCGACTGCGAGGGTGCAGGCGAAATATTCAGAGTTACTACTCATAACTGGAACGACACCGCCAAGACGCAAAAGGAATACTATGATAACGACTTCTTTGGCCAAAAGGCGGGACTGACCGTTTCGGGTCAGCTCGAGGGCGAGATGGCGGCAATGGCAATGGGTAAGATTTACACCTTTGGACCTACCTTCCGCGCCGAGAACAGCAATACAACACGCCACGCTGCCGAATTCTGGCAGATTGAACCGGAGGTTGCTTTTGCCGAGCTTGACGATATTATAGAGATCGCAGAGGAGCTTATAAAGTATATAATAAACGCCGTGCTTACAGAGTGCGCAGACGAGATAGCCTTCTTTGACGAGAGATTTGAAAAAGGTCTTACCGAAAAACTTCGCCGCGTAGTTGAGAGCGAGTTTAAAGTTTTGGATTATACAGAGGCCGTGGAAATTCTCAAAAAGTCGGGCAAGGAATTTGTATATCCGGTAGAGTGGGGTTGCGATTTGCAGACCGAGCACGAAAGATATATAACCGAAGAGGTGTTCAACAAGCCGGTGTTTGTCACCAACTATCCTAAGGACATTAAATCGTTCTATATGAAGCAAAATCCCGACGGCAAGACGGTTGCCGCTACCGACCTTTTGGTACCGGGCATAGGCGAAATTATAGGCTGCAGCGAGCGTGAAGTCGATACAGAGAAGCTTATCGCCGTTATGGAAGAAAGACATATGACGGTATCCGAGTACGAAAACTATATGGCTTTAAGAAAGTTCGGTGCTTGTCCGCATAGCGGATTTGGTCTCGGACTCGAGCGTATCTTACTCTATGTCACCGGACTTGGTAACATAAGAGACGTTCAACTCTTCCCGCGTACCGTAGGAGATCTTAAGTAATTGATAATTATAACCCAAAGGCCCTTATATAAGGGTCTTTTCTTTATGTTCGACCGAACAATATAAGGCTCCCCTGTGCAAGGGGAGCTGGCTGCGAAGCAGACTGAGGGACTGTTTTAATGTTAAAAGTTATTCGCACCTAAAAGCTGCAGGATGTAGGCATAGTGCGTATTTAAAAGCTATCTAACCAAATGTACTTTTCATGCGCTGTAGCCGAGGCACGAAGTGCCGAACGCCACGGAGTGAAGCGTAGTACAAAGTACCAAAAGGCGCCAGGTCGTCGCAACACTCCCTTATAGGCAGCCTTTAGCTAAAGCTAAAAGGCAAGCCCTTACGGTCGGTTGCTCCTCTTCGCGCGAGTACAAGTATCTCGCGCGAGTAAAAGGCTGCTGTGTCCCGCAACCGAGCAATACGAAGTATTGCGAACGTCACGGAGCGATAGCGGAGTTACCCCGCAACGCCGCTACCGCAACAAAACAACAATGTTGTTTTGTTACACAAGGTCGTCGATTAAACGCCATTTCTTGGTCGCGTATTTATATGTTTTTTCCTTGGTAGTTTGTAAATTAGCTTTTACCCCCACCACCTGCTACATTTCCTTCGCAGGAGCCTCCCCCTTGACAAGCAAAATCTGCTAAAATAACCAATTCCAAAGGGTAGGCTTTTTTTAATGATTATATTCGCTCGACTGAGGGGCAAATACTCCGACCGATAGTTGACGTAAAGCAATTGCAACAGCAGTTCATTGCCATAAAGAAAGGCCTCCCCCTAACGATGTGAAACTTTATGCGTACTAAGTAATGCCCGAAGGGGCAGGGGGAGGCTGTCCTCAGCCGAGCGAAGCGAACGCCACGAAGTACGAGCGTAGCG
>JAFLVB010000019.1 GCA_022508465.1 Clostridiales bacterium | reverse complement strand
CTGCTGTTTATTCTTTTCTTCCAGCTCGGTTATTTTATCCGTTTGAGACTGCACCGTCGACTCAAGCTGTTCTATCTTTTTGATAAGTTCGCTATTATCATTACAAGCGCATAATGCAAACAGTACAACAATTGCCACCAAAATACTTAAAACTTTCTTTATCATAATACTTCTCCTTATTTATGTTTATATATTGACTTAAAGTCTACTTACATATATAATACTATAAGCAAAAATGTTTGTTTACAAGGGCATTTTTGCGCAGCCGTCAAGGCTATTGCATTGTCCGAGAATTTTATCGAGGACAATAAATCCCGTCAGGGATTAAAGCGTGCAACGCTTTGCAATGATATTATAACATAAGTTTTTACTTTGTCAATATATAACCACATAATTTATTATATGTCCTTTAGTCCTATACAGTCCTATACCGACAACCACCTCCTTTGTACATAGTAATAAATCGATTTATCATCACGGATGATAATACAAAAAGCAGAATTCGTCAAGCAACTTTTGACAATTCTTGTCAATTATTAATTGCTTTTTTTAAAACAGACCTACGTCCCCCCACTAATTTAAAAAATTTTTTATTCTTTTGCTGCCTCCCCCTCTCAGCAGAGGAGGGTTGACTCTCACCCGTACTCGCAAGCTCGTACACCCTCCCTCTGTCGCTAACTACGTGGCGGTCGTCGCTATCGCTCCTCGGCTCAGCGCGCATTGCTTTATCTGCTTATGTTACTTTCCGTTAGAGGGAGGGCTTTTTTATGGCTATTTTCGTTATAAAAAACAGGTCATTTCTGACCTGCTTTGATCTGTTTTTTTTGTTTTAAACGATTGTTCCGGTACCGTCTACATCAACTAATACAACGCTCGTCACCTTTTCCTTCCAATCATTACTATCAACTTTGTAATAGATACGGGCTTGCCAATAACGCTTTACACCATTTATGGGGGCATATGTAGTTAATGTTTTGCCCATATCTAAGTCCGCTATATAGTTGCTGCTCTCCATTGTCATATCGCGGTACGACTCTTGATAAATCGGCGAGGAATATAGATACACATACACTTTTACTGTCGATATAAATATCGATACATCGTTTTTTACAGTTGCCCAAACCTGTTGACCATCTCCATTAATATTCAGCGAAAGCGAAGTATATATGCCTAAAGGCATTTCTTGATAAGCGCTAACGGTCTCAATCTCACTCTCTGCCAATTCCTCTGCAGCAACCTGATTGACGCCAAATGCGCAAAGGGTGAGTAAGCTAAGCATAATAGCCAAGCCAAGGGTAAACACTTGCAATTTGGTTTTTGTTTTCATAAAAACCCTCCTCTTTAGTAAATATAAATCAATTTACCTTATTTTGTCTATTTTGGCAAGCAACTTTTGACAATTCTTGTCAATTATTAATTGCTTTTTTATTTATTTTTCCTTTTTAAAGCCACACATATAATTATAATCACTAAAATTGCCATTATAACAACTAACCCAATAAATAACAATAATAATGGATTTACTAAATCAAAGGTATGTGTAGTCGCATATCCCCCTTGATTAGAAGTAAAAAGCGAAAAACCGATTATAGCACTAAATACAGCTATAATCGAGGTTATAACTATTAAGCAAATTAATAATGCTTTTAATCTTTTAGCTTTGTGTGGCTTTGTCTCTGAGGCTGGCACAACAAAAATTTGCCGCTCTGTGGTTGCCACTATTTCTGCCGCTTTATTACCGTTGTCGCTTGCATTGTCCCCAGATAAAGTTTGCTGTTTTTGGTCTGTTATAGGCGCATCGGTTTGCTTATCTGTATCATTGCCCAAGAGATAATCAACGCTGACGCCATAAATTTTGCTTAATTTCATCAGCCTTTTGCTGGGAGGTTGTGACTTGCCCGCCTCCCATCTTTGTACCGCTTGGCGCGTTACACCGAGCATATGCGCAATATCATCTTGCGAATATCCACTTTTATCTCTAAGTTCAAAAAGTCTATATCCATTTATATTTGGCATTTGTTTGTCCTTTTGGTTATTATTTTTAAAGCAGCTAAATGCCTTATTGTTATAATTATAACACATTTACTTAATTTTGTCAATAGGTGTTTTATGGGTTAAATCAATAAAAAAAGCTGCAACAGACTGTTACAACTTTTAAACAATTCTCTATTTAATCGCTACAAAAAGCGCTCACTATTTTATAATTTCGCGCCCAAACAGATAATTAAGCATATTGGGGTCTTTGGACGATTCGGCGTTTTTTCGATATATGGGGTTGGGTTTTATGTCGAGTAAATCGAGTGCGTCCCTGTATCCGTGGTATATGGCGTCGCAAATAGAATTTACGGGAGCGCATAGGTCCTTGCGCGCAAGCATATACTCAATAACCTTAACGTTGCCGCCGCTCACCGCCACGCCAAACGCCTTTTCGTCAATCCAGTTGCGGTAGCCGTTTACTATGGCAAGCCCGTCAAACATATCGTTGTCTATCATCTCAAAGATAATGCGGATATGTATGCTGCCTACTATCTGCTCACGCGTTACGGGATACTTGTCCGCCAATATGAGCGCCTTATCGTGATCGCCGTGAACAAACGAGCAATTTATGTACGGGATAATGTAGTCGAGCTCGAAGCCGGTAATACTTATCGCCTTGTCAAGCTCCTCGAAGTACTTGTCCTCTACCTTGGAAAACTCACCAAAGTCGCACATCGCCGCAAGGTACCCGCGAGAGAGAGGATTGTCTAAAATCCCACGCTCGATCAAAAAGTCTATAAGCGCAAAGTTGTGATTTTTTGCGGCAAGATACATTGCCTTGCAGCCCGACGCCGTAATCTCCGCCCCTTCTGCAATGACGTTGTCGATATCGGCAAGCAGCAAGCCTTTGCCGTCCTTTTGCTTACACAGATCGATAAATCTCTTATTTAATTCCTTTTGCTTTTCCCTGGCAAACAACTCCGCCGCGCTTTTTGGCATAATCGTGCTCCTTAATCGTAAAATCTTCGTTTTACAAATTATAGCACAAAATCATAAAAAATGCAACAAATTTTTTTATAAGAAAAAATTTTGTTGCGAAGTTGGTCGATTTTATTTTCATAAATGTTTGCGATTTTAAATTATGGGGAATCGCATAAAAACCTTTTGATCTGCAAGCTTGTCGTAAAAAAGGTCGTAGCCTTGCATCATTTTGTTTAGAGCTATCTTGCGCCCGCCTACCGTTATCTCAATCGCGATTATGCCGCGCGCTATCTCCCCGCTTGCCGCCGTGATTTCGTCGTAGCCATACGCCTTGCGCGAAAATAATGTCCTGACTACAAAGTCGTCTTTGCGTATCTCTATCTTGTACGCGCTCAGCACTATCGCGCCTATAACCACGATTAGCGCGAACAGACTTGCGCCCACTCTAAAGCATATCAGAGCCCCGTTTAGCGGCTTAAAAAACAGCCCCGAAAACGAGAAGAGCATAAGCGATATCATAAGATAGTACCCCACCCGTATCCATTTCGGGAAGCGTACTGCCCTTACGTCGCGCCTAAGTAGCGCTATCATCGCTACTAAAATCGCTCCGACGCCCGCTATTATATATATCCATCCGATGACTGCCATTATCCCTCGCTTCTTTAATTATGCGCGAGAGTTGCAGTTTGTATACAATAACTTTTTTATAGCTTGACTACGCCCGACGGCAACAGCCTTATGGACGGAATAACGGGCAGACTCAAAAACGACAGCGTCATAAACGGATCTATGTCCTTGTTTATGCCCAGCGTGTACGCAAATTGCTTGATCTCGTCGAGACGCTCCGCAAGCTCGGCTATCGGTTTTGCGCTCATAATGCCGCCTATCTCGAGGGGGAGTGATTTTGTAGTTTCGCCGTCCGTCACTACTATGCCGCCGCCTATACTTATAAGCTCATTGACAGCCGTCACTATGTCCTCGTCGTACCCCGCCGCGATTATGTTGTGCGAGTCGTGACCTATGCTCATCGCCACCGCGCCTTGCTTTATGCCGTAGCCCTTTAGGTAGCATGCCGCCTTGTGCCCCGTGCCGTGGTGACGTTCTGCCGCAAAAAGCTTGACTATGTCGTTGTTTTCATCCACCCCGGGTGCCGTTTTTAGGTCGTTAGTCAGTAGCTGACCGGGCACAAGCCCTATTATGTCGCTTTCACCTAATTGCAAGTCGCTCAGCGTAATAGGCATGACGTTGAACGAAGTAAAACGCCAAAGAGACTTAATGCCTCTATTCGTTTTGCCGCAAGTAAAGACATCTTTGACGTTTAAATCGTCGTCCAAGACTACCAGGTCGGCACGCTTACCCGGAGCTATTGCTCCTCTGTCGCTGAGCCCAAAGTACTGTGCGGGCGTAAGCGTGGCGCACGTTATCGCCTTAATCTTGTCCGCGCCCAGCCTTATCGCCTCTTTTATGATATAATCTATATGCCCCTTGCTTATCAAATCCTCGGGGTGAAGGTCGTCGGTGACAAACATACATCTATTTGGATATTTATCTACAAGCGGCAATAATTCTTTTAGGTTATGCGCCGCTGTCCCCTGCCTTATCATTATAAACTGACCGAGGCGCAACTTGCTTAAAGCCTCGTCATATGTCGTACACTCGTGATCGGACATTATTCCCGCAGCTACATATGCGTTTAGTGCCTTGCCGCTAATGGCTGGGGCATGCCCGTCTATAATCTTACCGCTCCTTTTGGCGCAGTTTATCTTTGCCATTATGTCTTGATTACAGCTTAGCACCGCATTTACGTTCATAACCTCGGCAAGCCCGATGACACCATTATGCCTATAAAAAGGAGTTAGTATCCTGCTGCCTAATGCCTTGTAGTTCTCATCGAGCGGAGTTGCGGGGACGCACGACGGCAGCATGAACTTAAAGTCGATATCTGCCCGAGCACCGCTATTAAGCATAAACTTTAAGCCGTACTCACCTGCAACATTGACTATCTCGTGCGGGTCGCAAACGGCGGTAGTCGTTCCGTGCGGCAAAGCCACCTTGCTTAGTTGCTCGGGAGTAGCCATAGAGCTTTCGATATGGATATGCCCGTCGATAAAGCCGGGGACTATAAGCCCGTCTGTGTAGTACGTTTTTTTGCCTTCATAGTCGCCTATGCCTGCGATTATGCCTTCTTCTATGGCAATATCTCCACGCAAAATCTCGCCCGTAAAGACGTTGAGGTACTTTGCGTCCTTGATTACAAGCTCGGCTTTTACTTTGCCGCTTGCCACATCAATCAGCTGTTTGTCCATCCTAAAACTCCTTTAGCCACTCGGCTTGGTCATATCGCACATTGGCGCTGCTCGTCGACGGCATCTTTTTTGCTATATTAATAAGCTCGGGATAATGCCGAGCAAAAATCTCGAACGCCTTGCCACCGTTAAGCAATATCTTTTGTATAGGCGCGTGGTTTATTACCTTATATAAATCGGCAACCACATAGTCCTTGATGTCAGCGTCCATCGAGCCTTTTATTTCGCACTCGGTCACAATGTCCCATAGCGCTATGCCGTTTTTTAGCACAAGCTCGCACTTCTCCTCTACCGTGGTAGGCTTTTCACAACCGAGTGCCTTACTTAACATACCCCAAAATCGGTTTTGCTTATTGCCATAGTAAAAGTTCTCCGCTCTCGAAATTACGCTCGGAAAGCTGCCAAGTATCAAAATTTTGCTTTTGCCGTCAAATACAGGCTCAAATCCGGAAAATCTCATTTGTCCACCAAATCTATTTTACCATAAAAGTACACAGGTTGCAACAAATTTTTTGTAACTAATTATGCAACAAAATATAGACTAAAGCAGATAATATCTTTATGGGACTTACTGCATATCGCAAAAAGCGAGATTTTTCGTTGACAAGCGAGCCATATGGCTCAATTAAAGGCAAACAGGGTATGTTTTCGGTACAATATCACGAGGCAAGGCGCACGCATTACGACCTGCGCCTCGAATATAACGGCGTTCTCTTAAGCTGGGCTGTGCCCAAGGGTCCGTCCTTTGACACTAAACTAAAGCGGCTCGCCGTTAAGGTGGAAGACCACCCCGTCGAATATGCCGACTTTGAGGGCGAAATCCCAAAAGGTCAGTACGGCGGCGGCAAAGTCACTTTGTGGGACAAAGGGGTTTACGCCCCGAATGTAGACTTTAAAAAGGGGCTCAAAGAAGGCTCGCTAAAATTTACACTGTTTGGTGAGAGGCTCAAAGGCAGTTGGGCGCTCGTCAAAATGGCGGATAAAGATAACTGGCTGCTTATCAAGGAAAAGGACGAGTTTGCCGGCATGCCCGAAATTACAGACACGTCAAGCATAGTAAATAAATACTCAACCAATCCGTTTACAAGTGTCGATCTTAAACAGGCGATCGCCGGCGCCGATATTCCCACCGGCAAAGACTGGATTTACGAAATAAAGTACGACGGGTATCGCGTAACGGCGGTTTTGGAGCAAGGGACCACCAACCTATTTACTCGCAATCGCAACAACATAACCGAGAAGTTTAACTTTATTTCGGAAGCCTTAACAAAGTTCATTGGAAACCGTGCGGCAATCTTTGATGGAGAAATGGTTGTTATAAATGACGGCAAGACCGACTTTAGCGCATTGCAGCATTCATCGGGAGAGCCGTGTTATATCATTTTTGACCTGCTTGCCTTAGACGGTGAGGATTTACGCCCCTTGCCACTAACCGAGCGCAAGAAAAGGCTAAAAAACTTGCTAAAAAACGCACCTGCTATGCTTATTTACAGCGAAAGCTATAATGACGGAGGAGCGTTATTTAACGCCGCTAAAGACTTCGGTTTAGAGGGGATAGTGTGTAAAAAGGCAACTGCGTCCTACTTTGACAAAGACTGGCTGAAAATAAAATGCCGCAACAGACAAGAGTTTGTAATCATTGGTTACACCGATGAAAAAAAGGAAATCAGTTCATTACTACTCGGCGTTTATCGTGACGGCAAACTTACTTATGTGGGAAAAGTGGGTACCGGTATAAGCGAAAAGACTGCTAAGCTATTAAAAAAGGAGTTTGCCGACATTGGTTTGGACAAGCCTACCATAGATATACAAAAAAAGGACGTGCATTGGCTAAAGCCCGTACTAATGGCAGAAGTGGAGTTTGCAGAATGGACGTCATCGGGCAAAATTCGGCAGGCAAGTTTTAAGGGACTACGCAACGACAAAAGCGCAACGACTGTCAAAAACGAGCACCCGTCTGCCATTTTCAGCATAACAATTTCCAATCCGCAAAAGATAGTTTTCTCTCAGCCGAAGGTAAGCAAAATGCAAATAGCAGAGTACTACGAGGAGGTTGCCCCTCTTATGCTCCCCTATCTTGCAGATCGCCCCATAAGCGTGATGAGGTGCAATAACGGCATAGAAAACAGCTTTTACAAAAAACATCCGACAGGCGACAAGTCAAAGCTCATATATATAAACACAGTCTCGGATATAATGCAGGAGGTGCAGCTCGGCACAGTCGAGTTTCACGTTATGTGCTATGCAGGCCCAACCCGCTTTATGGTCTTTGACCTCGACCCGGACGAAAATTTAAGCCTATCGGCGGTGCGTCAAGGCGCATTAGACCTAAAAAAGGTTTTAAGCTCGTTTGACTTAAAATCTTTTGTAAAGCTCAGCGGCGGCAAAGGTTATCATATCATCGTACCGCTATCTAACGATATGTCCCAAGAGGAGTTTTCCGCCTTTGCCCACTCTGTTGCAGACCTACTGTCTACAAAATTCCCCGATAAGTATACTGCCAATATAAAAAAGGATAAACGCAAAGGCAAAATCTTTATCGACTGGCAGCGCAACGGAAGCGGAGCGACTACCGTTGCACCCTACTCACTTCGCGCAAGGAATGGTGCAACTATTTCACTCCCCATACCATGGGCAGATTTAAACGCCCTTGCCCCCAACGATATAAACATATTTAACATAAATGAAAAGTTGAATAAGCGCACCCCGTGGGTAGGTTTTTGGAATGCGAATCATTAAAAAAAGGTCCTGGACGGACCTTTTTAGTTTTTATAGATTATTTATCCTTAGCCGATAAGGAATGTCTTGTAAGCAAGATATGCCTCATAAACGTCTGCTTTAGCAACGATCTCCATGGGAGCGTGCATATTAAGCACCGATATACCTGCATCGATAACGTTCATATTGTAGTTACCGAGAATGTAAGCAATCGTTCCGCCGCCGCCCTGATCAACCTTGCCGAGCTCTGCTGTCTGGAAGTAAATGCCCTTTTCGTCCATAATCTTACGGATCCAAGCCATATACTCGGGGTTAGCGTCGTTGGAGCCGCCTTTGCCGCCTCTACCTGTGTACTTGTTGAACACGATACCCTTGTTAAGGTAAGCAGCGTTCTTGCTCTCGTTAACTTCGGGGAAGAGCGGATCAAAGCCTGCGCTTACGTCGCTACTAAGCATACGCGAATTTTCGAGCGTCTTTCTGAGCGACAAGAGCGAAGCCTCACCGTTAGCGTTAAGTAAATATGCGATAGTGTTCTCGAAGAACAACGATTGAGCACCTGTTGCGCCTACGCTGCCAATCTCCTCCTTGTCAACAAGGATGCAGCACGACGTATATTCGGGAGCGTCAATGTCGAGGATAGCGCG
Organism: Clostridiales bacterium; assembly: GCA_022508465.1. Classification (GTDB taxonomy): domain Bacteria; phylum Bacillota; class Clostridia; order Christensenellales; family Pumilibacteraceae; genus CAG-552. The sequence continues at coordinate 18,434 of JAFLVB010000019.1, read as the reverse complement.
GAGCGATGTGTATCCGCAAACTCTGTCATCATGGCCATAGCCTGCTACCATGCTGCGGTCAAGACCGTAGTCGCGTGCGGGACCTGCGGGAACAACTTCGATTTCTGCCGAAAGGAAATCTTCCTCCTCCATACCATACTTATCCTTGAGTAGCTTGAGAACGTTTGCCTTAACAGCGTCCTTCTCCTCGCCCTCGAGAGGAATGGAGCCGACAGTCACGTCAAGGTTTTCGCCTGTGATAATGCTGTCGCCCGTCTTCTTCATCTGATCGCCGGAGAGGTGGATCAAGAGGTCGCTGATACCTACGATCGGATCGCCCTCGTCATCACCGATATTTACGTTTACTACGCTGCCGTCCTTTTTGCAAACAACGCCGTAAAGCGCAAGAGGAATTGTTACCCATTGATACTTTTTAACGCCGCCGTAGTAGTGAGTGTCGAGGAGCGCAAAGCCGTTGGACTCATAAAGCGGATTTTGTTTAAGGTCAAGTCTCGGCGAGTCGATGTGCGCGCCCAAAATTCTGATACCCTCGGTAATAGGCTTTTTACCGATTATGTAAAGAGCAATGTTCTTGCTTTTGTTGGTAAAATAAACTTTTGCGCCCGGCTTAAACGACTTTACTTCGTCGGCGCGTACAAAGCCGTGCTTTTTAGCAAGCTTTTCGGCTTCATCAAGAGCAAGCCTCTCGGTCTTGCTGAGAGTCAAATATTCGATATAGTCTTTACCGAAATCGAATATTGCTTTCTTTTTGTCTTCGCTTATATCTTTCCAGATATTTTTTGCGTACATGATATATACCTCCATTCATTGTTTACTAATTTAGACAAGGCACATAAGCGACCTTGCAAGTTATATTCTACTACATTTTTCCAAGCAAATCAAGCGGTTTTAGTAAAATATTTTTATTCATTTGCAGATTGTCCGACTTCAACAAACCACCGCCCCGTGTTCTCCACATAAATATGCCTGAGTTTGCCAAGTATCATACAGTCATAACGATTGGTGATTAGCCCGCCCACATGCTCGGGCGGAGTGGTGCGAACATCCACCACTTTGTCTACCGCATATTCTCTGCCGTTATACACAATGGACAGCGGCAATACCAACCCACGCTCGTCTACATAAACAATAGCGGCGACATAAACCTTGATATAGTCCATACAATTAGTTTATGCGCCATCTATGCTTTTTACTTTATAAGTTTAAGTAGTTCGTCATAGCCTTTAGCGACATAATCGGCAAACTCACTCTCTTCATCACGCTCAAAAATTGCCACAGTTTTAAATCCGCCGCTCTTTGCACTTTTTAGCGCTATGGGCAGATCTTCAAACACAACACATTCGCTTGGCGATAAGCTCAGCCTTTCCGCAGAGGCAAGATACACATCGGGATAGTCCTTGCCGCGCGTTTCGCTCGTGTCCATTAGTACCGAAAAAAGCTCATACACCCCGTTGTTTTTAAGCGCGGGGATATACAGGTCGGGGCTTGACGACGTTGCGACCCCGAGTTTGATACCCTTGCTATGTAGCTCAATTAAAAATTCCTTTGCCTTAGATTTGAGCTTAATCTCGTGGGCGTAAATATCTCGCGACATTTCCATCCACTCGTTCATTAGGTCCTCGGGAGTTTCGTCAAGCCCAAATCGCTTTATCGTATACTCGGCTGTAAGTCTAAACCCCATTGCCGCTATCGCCTGCTGATAATCGGGCGGGACGTCAAATCCGCGCTTACCCAAAAAGCGCTTATCTATCTCTGCCCATACCCACAGCGAATCGAACAGAGTACCGTCCAAATCGAAGATTGCGCCTTTTATTTTGTCCATAGTTCTTTAAGCTCCCTTGCCGCCTGTTCGACATTAGGCTGTGATACTATGGCGGACACGACTGCTATACCGTCTAAGCCCTTACCCTTAAACTCACATACGTTGCCCTTGTTTATGCCGCCTATTATTACTATTGGCAAATTTATATTTTTCCTTATTGCGATTAACTCGTCGGGCGAAATGACCTTTGCTTCCTTTTTTGTACCGGTTGCGCGCATGGCACCAACTCCCAAATAGTCGGCTCCGTCCTTTACAGCCTGCATAGCCTCCTGCAAATTATGTGCGGTGACGCCTATTATCATATCTTTACCTACAATGCGCCTTACCGTAGTACAGCTTAAATCGCTTTGCCCGATATGAACTCCGTCTGCTCCAACAGCGATAGCAATATCCACTCTATCGTTTATAATAAGAGGAACGCCGTACGCCCTCGTTATTTGCCTTATTTTTAACCCGATGTCGTAAAATTCTCTGCTCGAACAGTCCTTTTCGCGCAGTTGCACTACCGTAACTCCGCCTTTAACCGCACTCTCTACGCACTCCTCGAGCGACCCGCTTGACATAAGATTTCTATCCGTACAAAGGTACAACGTATAGTCTATTTGCCTCATATTTTCTCCTTAGTTACCGCTATAAAATTTATGAAAATGGTGTGTCGGACCGTGACCTTTGCCTATATTCAATCCGCTTTCAATAGCACCCGTTATATATTCTTTTGCATTCTTGACGGCAGCTTCGGGGCTAAGCCCAAGCGCCAAATACGACGCTATCGCGCTCGAAAGCGTGCACCCCGTGCCGTGCGTATTCTTTGAATTTATACGTTTATGTATATACGTATGGTAGTTTTCCCTGTCAAAAAGTATGTCGAGCGCGTCGCCGTCATAGTGCCCGCCCTTTATAAGCACAGTCTTTGCACCCAGCTTTTGTATTTCCGCCGCCGCATTTTTCATATCCTCGACTGTGACTATTTTTTTGCCCACAATCCTTTCCGCCTCGGGGATATTGGGCGTGAGCATTGTTGCAAGCGGGATTATCTCGCTAATAAAAATATCAATGGCGTCCTCCTGCATTAGCGGACTGCCGCCCGTCGCGTACATTACTGGGTCCACAACGATATGCTTTGGACTATACTGTTTTAGCTTATTTGCTACCGTTACCATACACATAGGCGAAGTAAGCATGCCCACCTTGACAGCGTCGACCTCTATGTCCTCGAAAATCGCGTCGAGCTGATCGGCAATCATCTTTGGCGAGACGTCCTCTATCGAGATCACTCTGCTTGTGTTTTCGGCAACGACCGAAACAATGACGCTCATCCCGTAAACACCGAGAGCCGACATTGTCTTTATGTCCGCCTGAATGCCCGCTCCGCCGCTGCAGTCCGAGCCTGCGATTGTTAGTGCCGTCTTCATTCTTACCTCCCTTTTACTCTACGCGGTCCAAAATTAAGGCTCGCTTTAGCGGCCTTTGGTCGCTAATAACAGTATAAGCAATAAGCTTCTCTTTTGCGTTAACAAAGTTATTTGTGTTAGAGTACAGCGTGGCAATAACCTCGCCTGCCTTTACATAATCACCCGGCTTGGATTTTAGCACAATGCCTGCCGCATAATCTATTTTGTCACTTAGCGTGTTACGTCCCGCACCGAGCAGCAAACTCGCCTGACCGTAACCCTCGGTATCTACACCTGCTATATAACCGCTCTTAGGCGCACATACGTCCATTGCATATTTTGCGGTAGGAAATAGGTCTGTATTATAAATCCAGTTTTTGTTGCCGCCCTGAGCTTCCACCATTGCCGCAAAAGTTTTTAGCGCCTTGCCCGAGTCAAGTGCCTCTTTTGCCAAGCTCAAACATTCGTTTCTACTACCCATATCGCACAAAAACAGAATTTCTCCGGCAAGAGCCAAACAAATTTCGACAAGATCATCCGGACCGTTGCCACTTAAAGTTTGTATCGCCTCTATAACCTCGAGCGAATTACCGATGTTATTCCCAAGCGGAACATTCATATCGGTGATAAGTGCCGAAATCTTTTTGCCCGCCTTTTTGCCTATTTCTACGCACAGCTCGGCAAGCCGACGGCTATCCTCGACTGTCTTCATAAATGCACCGCTGCCCGTCTTTACATCCAAAACTATGCAGTCGTCGTCTGCGGCAAGCTTTTTGCCCATGATGCTCGAGGCGATAAGCGGCATATTGTCAACCGTCGCCGTCACATCGCGAAGGGCATACAGCAGCTTATCTGCGGGCGCGAGTGAGGTGCTCTGTCCTACAATAGAGAGACCCACGTCATTTACAATACGTTTAAACCTCTCGGCACTGACGTCTACGTTAAAACCCTCGATTGACTCGAGCTTGTCTATCGTGCCGCCCGTATGTCCCAGCCCTCTGCCGCTCATCTTGGCGACCTTGACGCCGAGCGACGCCACAATTGGCATAACGACAAGGCTTGTCTTGTCACCCACACCGCCCGTCGAATGTTTGTCGGCGCGTATTCCGCTTATGCCCGAAGTGTCGAGTTTGTCCCCGGAATCCCTTATTGCAAACGTCAAAGCGGTTGTTTCTCGCTGTGTCATACCATTAAAGTAAATCGCCATAAGCAGCGCAGACACCTGATAGTCGGGGACCTTACCCGAGACATAGCCGTTTATAAAAAAATCAATCTCCTCATTTGTTAGTTCGCCGCCGTCACGCTTGTGCTTGATAATGTCATACATTCTCATAAATCCGCCCCCAGATTGCTTTTATTAAAAGTAAGAGGCAAAATTTCGCTTAGCTTATAGACCTTAAAATTCGACGGACGCCCGAGCAAAATTTTAAAGTTCTCGGAACAAAACTCAGCCATCACCTGCCTACACGTTCCGCACGGCGAGCAAATTTCATTTAATTCATCTTTGCCGCCCGCAATCGCTATTGCTTCAAACTCTCTTTCGCCCTCGCTTATCGCCTTAAATATGGCTACACGTTCGGCGCAAACGGTATCACCGTAGGCAGCGTTTTCAATATTGCAGCCCGTAAATACCTTGCCGCTCTTACTTAGCAGCGCCGCGCCCACTTTAAAGCCCGAATACTTTGCGTACGCATTCTCTCTCGCCTGCGCCGCTATATCCATTAAAAACGTGTAATCCATAATCACCTCTCACTTTAAAATATCGCTAAGGAAGCTTTTGCCTGCCGTTCCGTTTTGCGGCACGCCGAGATAACTAAGTACGGTTGCCGAAATATCCGCAAAGGTACTGCACACGCCTAAGTTGACACCATTCTTAATACCGTCGCCAAATATCAACATTGGAGTATACTCTCGTGAATGGTCGGTGGACGGCGTGGACGGGTCGCAGCCGTGGTCTGCTGTTATTATAACAACGTCGTCCTTTTTGAGCCGCGTCATAAATTCACCCAATTTTTTGTCAAACTCGGTCGCGGCATTAGCATATCCCTTAGCGTCGTTGCGGTGTCCGTAAGCCGAATCAAAGTCAACCAAATTGACAAAGCATAGTCCCTCAAAACTATTATCAGCCAGCTTTATGGTGATATCCAAACCCTCGTTATTGCCCTTAGTGCGATAGGACTGCGTGACACCACTACCCGCAAATATATCGTTTATCTTGCCAACCGCCACTACCTCCTGTCCGCTCTCGCTTATAAGGTTAAGCATAGTTTTAGCCGGCGGAACAAGCGAATAGTCGTGCCTGTTTGCCGTCCTGACAAACGGATAGTCGCCGCTAAACGGACGAGCGATAACTCGTCCCACTCCGTACTTATTTAAAATCTCCCTCGCAACCTCGCAGCATCTATATAACTCATCAAGCGGCACTACGTCCTCGTGAGCCGCGATCTGAAAGACCGAATCGGCTGACGTATACACGATAAGCGCGCCCGTCTCAATATGCTCGCGGCCGTAGTCCTTAATGACTTCCGTCCCCGAATACGGCTTGTTGCATAAAGTTTTTCGTCCTACTTTATTTTCAAATTCGGATATAATATCATCGCTAAAACCGTTCGGGAAGGTGGGCAGCGGCTTATCGGATATAAGCCCCGCTATCTCCCAATGACCGATAGTGGTGTCCTTACCCATAGAAGCCTCTGCCATTTTGGCATAGCTTGCCTTTGGGTTAACCACTCCGCCACTCACTCCGTCTATATTGAATAGTCCGAGCGAAGTTAAATTGGGGCAATCGAACTCGGGCAAAAATCTTATTGCCTCAAGCGTATTACTGCCCTCGTCCCCCCACTTAACCGCGTCGGGCATGGCGCCTATGCCAAAGCTGTCCATAACAATAATAAAAACACGTTTTCCCATCGTTATGCGATTTCAAGCGCAACTTCCATCATCTTGGTAAATGCGCTGCGGCGCTCCTCCGCCGACGTATTCTCCTCCGGGTAAATAAACGAATCGCTCACCGTGCATATGCACAGCGCCTTTTTACCCGCTCTTGCCGCATTGCAGTAAAGCGCCGCCGACTCCATTTCGACACCGAGAACATTCATCTTAGCCCACTCGAGCGCAGACGCCGAGTCGTCATAAAAGGTGTCGGAGGACAAAATGTTGCCCACCTTGTATTTAAGTCCGCGCTTAATGCACTCATCCACCGCCTTTTTAGTCAGCTCAAAGTCTGCAATCGGGCTGAACGTGCCCGGCAGACGGTACTGACTCGCATAGTTGCCGTTGGTGCACGCCCCCATCGCGATAATTATGTCGCGAGCGTGCAAATCCTTGTCTATACTGCCACACGTACCCACCCTTATAATATTTTCGACATTATAAAAATTAAACAGTTCGTATGAGTAAATGCCTATCGACGGCTGACCCATTCCCGACGCCATAACAGACACACGCTTGCCGTTATAGTATCCCGTGTAGCCGTTTATGCCGCGCACATTGTTGACGAGCACCGCGTCCTTTAGATATGTCTTAGCAATGAATTCTGCCCTTTGCGGATCGCCGGGCATTATTACCGTCTGAGCAAAGTCACCAATCCTCGCCGAAATATGCGGCGTAGGCACATTGATTTTTCCGTGCATAAAACCCTCCTTTATTATAAGTTTAACGCTTTTACAGCTTTAATAATACCGCTTGTGCCGATTCTGTCCGCTCCAAGCACAATAAAGTCCTCGGCATCTCGAATTGTCCTTATTCCACCCGACGCCTTGATTTTGACGTTATTGTTTAGGTGTTTACGCATAAGCGCTATATCCTCGCGAGTTGCTCCACCGGAGGAAAATCCCGTTGATGTCTTTATATAATCCGCTCCGCCATTATAGACAAGCTCGCACATTTTTATTTTTTCCTCGTCCGATAGTAGGCACGTCTCGATTATTATCTTTAAAATTTTATCTTTACATCTTGCTTTTAAACAAGAAATTTCGCCAAGAATAAAATCGTAATTTTTTGCTTTAAGCTCCCCCACGTTAATAACGGCGTCTATTTCATCCGCCCCGTTATTCAATGCCTCCGTCGCTTCAAACAGCTTGGCTTCTGTAGAATTATATCCATTAGGAAAGCCTATCACCGTACAAATTTTTAGTTTATCTTCCACATATTGCTTAGCGCGACAAACAAAGCAAGGCGGAATACATACCGAGGCAACTCCATACTTAATTCCGTCGTCAAGCACTGCTTGGATGTCCGCAAAGGTAGCACTCCTATCCAATAGCGTATAATCGCATTTACTTAAAATCTCTTTTACGTCCATAGTTATATTTTACACCACATATAGTCAAAAGTCAATAGAAAATATCCGTCTTCTTTTTGACTGATATTTTTGTGCGAAATAGTCAAAATGTATAATTCACTTTACATTTATATAGCCTTGTGCTAAAATACAACCGATCAAACTTATAGGTAAAATTTATGAGCTTTACTATAGCACTATCAAATGTTTTATTGACACTACTATACATAATTCCGGGCTTTATTATTTGCAAAATGAAAAAGGTACGGCCTGAGCATCTATCCACCATGTCTGCCGTTTTGATCTATGTTTGCTCGCCGTGCATGGTAATAAATTCATTTTTGCAAATAGAATTTTCCTGGAGCGGCTTTACACAAATGGTGTTGTTTTTTGCCGTCACCCTCGTGCTGCAAATAGCGTTTATGCTCATTTTGTATGCTGTCTGCCACAGAAAATACGGAGAAAGCAAGTACCGCATTTTGACCATAGGCGCGGTGTTCGGCAACGTAGGATTTTTCGGCCTGCCCGTCGTAAAAGCGATATTGCCGGCTAATCCCGAAGTAATGTGCTATTCCTCGATCTTTGTACTGTCAATGAACCTTCTTGTCTTTACTATAGGTGTCTTTTGCCTTACTAACGATAAAAAATATATGACGCTTAAATCGGCAATTTTAAATCCGACCACATTTAGTATTTTGGTTGCGCTACCGCTGTATTTTTTTGGCGTAAGACAGTATATGCCCGACCTGCTTACCAATGCATTTTCTCTCTTAAGCAGCATGACAACGCCGCTTTGTATGATAATACTCGGCATTCGTCTTGCGACCGTATCGCTTAAAAAGCTGTTTACACGCCCTATTATCTATCTTATTTGCGCCTTAAAACTGATAGTTTTCCCGCTGTTTTGCTTTGCGGCTGTGTATTTTCTCCCGCTCGACTTTGCGTTTAAGGCAAGCATACTTATCTTAACCGCCGTGCCTTGCGCCTCTATACTACTCAATATGGCGGAAATACACCACTCCGAAACCGAGCTTGCGGCAAACTGCGTTCTGGTTTCCACACTTCTGTGTTTTTTAACAATCCCCGTATTGGTTTTATTGTTGTAATTTTAAGGAGGTATTTTTATGCAGATAAAGATCTATTCCAAAAAGGACTGTTCCACATCGTCCTGGGCAGGTGGCACCACCACTCAGCTTTGGATATGGCCAAATGGCGGCGACTATGCATCACGCAATTTTATGGCCAGAATCAGCTCGGCGACAGTCAACTTAGAAGAGAGCGACTTTACCGCCCTGCCCGGCGTAACAAGGTACATCACCCCGCTGAGCGGAGGCTTCACTCTAAACCATCAGGACGGGCAAACAACCACCATGGCGCCGCTGGACGAGCCATACTGTTTTGACGGCGGAGCCGCTACCCACTGCTCGGGTAAAGCCACAGACTTCAACCTGATGCTCAAGGGTGTGGGTGGTAACATGACGGTGCTGACTGGCGAACTGACCGTAGGTGACGGAATTTGCTGCGTCTATCCCGTTGACGGGGATGTGACGGTGGATGGCAAAGCCCTAAATATGGAAAACGGCGGCATCGCCGTGATACACTTAAGTAATAGCGAGCGTGCCACCATCAAAGCATCCAAGGCGATAGTGTGCAGAATATTTATTTAAACAACCTTTTCGCGGCACTTGTTTATTGCGTAGCAACAAAAAAATCTCTTGTAAGAGATTTTTTTATTATTTAATATTCTTATTATCGTTAGGCTACCTCTGAAAAGCAAGTTTTATCTTCGGGAGTTAATTCTCCAAATCAATATCAACTTTATATTCTTTATCTATCAGAATATAATTTAATGCATACTGCTTGCAAAGGCTTAAATTCTTTTCGTTTTCTTCTATCAACTCTTCTTTTGTTAAGTCAAAATCGGGTCTTTTTTCGATTATACTTTCATATGACAAAACTGATGAAAAATTATTTTGCAAATAATCTTTGCTCATTATAAGACAATAGTATCTGATATGAGCTAAATATTCCGCTGTAAAATCCTTTTGCCAGTCGAACGGAATATAACAGCCCTCTATGATAAGATTTTGTCCGTTTTCAATTGCTGTTTTAATAATTTCCTTGACTATTTGCCATAGGTATGGGGTCAGATTTTCGTCGTCAGTAACGCTTATCGAAGTTTGACCGCTTCTTATCAACCCCATTTTTAAGTGATCAATCGACAGATACGGAATATTATATTTTTTAAGTAATCGCTGGGACAACGCGGTTTTGCCGGTATGCGTTGCGCCCGCTATTAAGACTATCATAACCCCTCCTTTAATTGCAATATCCAAGCTGTTTTTTTACTATCGATTGATGTAATTTATTAATACCCATTCTTTTAAAACCGAGATATTTTGTCCCCTGATAGAAATTAAGCAAACCTCTCGATAAACTCCTCCAAGGTAGGCTCATTTTCTTCTTTCCAATACCATCTGCAATCGTTTGTTCTATTTAAAAGCTGCTTGACAAACAACTCCCGTCTAAGCGTCGCAGGATCTCTAAAAACGGTCCACCCATTGAGAATATCATTAATCTCGGATTCGGAATAACGCCTTCCCACTTCAAATTTGGTTGACAAATAGTAATATGCTATCAACTTCTTTTTGTATTTTGCAGGTAACACCGTAAGTTGTCCACTCTCATTTAAAAATGATTTCAGCTCTGATGTAATTATATCAACCATTATTTCCTCCCTAAATTAATCTTTTACAATAGGCAACCGAATAACGGTCTTTAGTTTGTCCGCATTGCATTTTCTCGGGTCGGACAAGTATATCTCGTGGTGATACCTATTAAGGTCTTTATCAATGCGATAACCATTGCTTTCGGCGAAGTTCTCCATTTGTGCTATTGTTTCAGGCTCGTTATCATAAGAGCCTGTATGCATACATTGTACGCACTGCCCCTCTTGATAGGAGAAAAACTCCACCTTAGAAAAATCAATCTTCTTCTTTTTGGTAGCTTCCGACTTCGCCCATTCAAAATCCTTTTGCTTTATAAAATCGGGCAGACGAATAATGGAAATCCATTCAAAGTTTTCCTTGTGGCTATAATCAATTTTATCATTCCCTGTCTGCCACCACAGCCCTTCGAGCGGCGGAACAACATACTCAAAATAACCGTCGATTTTATATGAGCCTTTGTAGCTCATCTTTAAAGTAAATGCTATCCCGTAAAGCAAGCCGATAGCTGCTTTATATTCTCCATCCTCATCGTTGGGATTTCCCTTTCCCCTAACCGCAATATAGTTTATAGGGGGCACATAAACTATTGTCGGGGTTTTGGGCGGCATATAAAATTCTTTGTATTCTTTTTTGTAGTCAAATGCCATTGTATGTTCTCCATTGATTGATTTATTGCTCTATATTTTTATAGCTAATAGTTATATGTCCTATGCCGAAAATTACTGAAAAGATAACGAGTGGGATTGACAAAAGCATAACTGCGCTAAACAAAAACAGCGCCGTGGGAATTATAGATAACGTTAGCATCTTAATCGCAGATCGCCCTTTGCCGAACACCACCCACCCTAATAAATACAACACAAGCAGTATTCCGTTTACTGTCAAATAAACTAATAAGGCATTATTAAACCAAAAGTTAAAGTACGTTAGCGGAATATTGAAAACCATAAATACCATACACCCATATCGCCCTATTTGCTCTAATATGAGCAATGATCCCTTATACTTGTTTTCAAATGCGCTTTTGTCCACTATCGCGCTTAAAATATTGGGCACCAATATGATAGCTACCGCAATCAATCCATAATAATTAAACCAACTCATTTTAAGCAGACCGGCTATTCTCTGCGCTCTTTTTTCGGATATAATTTTTCCGGCGTCTTGCAGAATGTGCGAACTACGCTACCGCAATCACGACAAACAATCGCGAAAAGCACCGCGTTGCGAAACCCGCCGGTGGAAACATATGTGCCCCCATAAGAGGCTACATTACCCTCAATAAATTCTTCCCCACCGCAATATTGACATTTTTCTATTTTTACTTCTTTCATAAACAAATTCTCCTGTTTATTCTTTTGTAATAAAAGTATTTCCGTTATCTATTTGAACAACTAAAAAACAATTTCGCACTTTACGACCGGCTTACCTCCACATTGCAAAGCTATGTAGTCTTTGCCGCTTCGCTTAGCCTTAAAAACGTCAAGCACGTCGTTTTCGTATGTCTGACTGAGATATGCGACTTCGATTTCTTTAATATCCTTTTCTTCCAGCTCACGGGTGGAATATGTATTAAGTATAAAGCGGATATACTCCACGTTGTTGGTGTGATGAGAGTAATCAATGTTTGTCGATCTTACTTTAATCTGCTCAATAAATGTAAGCTCCATATTATCAAGCCTCGAAAACGTTATTTCCTCTCTCGCCTGCTGTGTGGTAATAGTGTCGTCCACCCCGACAGTAGCGATTTTCTTGATTTTCTGAGTGGCAATGTCCAACACGCAAAGCTCCACTCTACCGTAAAGTGCAATGTCGCTACCTGCGCGCACCTCGACATCTATGTTCATTTTCGCCAGCGACTTGGAGGAAATAAAAGCCGTTACCGTATATTCGTCATTCCACATAAGGCTTTTATAGAATTTAATGCGCGTTCTGACAAAAACCCAAAACGCATTATACTTGCGCTTAATAGTCGGTCCGTCGATTTTAAGCTCGCCCATAAATTCGGTAACAGCGTCCTGGACAATACAAAATGCGCTGATTCCCGACAGACTGTTGCTGCCAACCATGCTTGCACTTACTTTTTGAGTCTTTGTTAGTTCCATTTCCGCCTCGTAAAATTTAATAGATATATTCTACCACATCGGAGCAATGTTTGCAAGCAGTTTTTGTTTTTGTCCTTGTCAAAAAAGCACCTTTATCTAATCACCATTAACGGTTGTCGTTCATATTAAAAATAATGTTATATATACACTTAAATAAGGTAGATTTATTTGACAGCAGCAAAAATATATGATAAAATTTAATCAATAAAAATAAAGACGATCCTTAAGTAAAATTTAAAAAGCCTAATTTATGCAGTTTTCTGCGGTGCTGATTTCGTCTCGGCGCCGCAGTTTTCATTTAAAATACATGTCCTTGGAAGAGAACGGAGAGTAAATAATGCTACTCGGTAAACACATCAACAAATATTATCTTAAATATCTATGGCTGTACCTTATAGGTATTGTAGGGCTTATAGCGGTGGACTGGTTTCAGCTGCTTATCCCCGAATACCTCGGTAGAATAGTCGATCTCTTTAACGGGAGCGAAATCGATACCGCCGTACTTAGCGAAATTGTAACGGGCGTGGTGGTGGTTGCTTTTGTATTATTTTTGGGCAGAGTTGCCTGGAGATTTTCCATATTTGCCGCATCTCAAAAGACAGAAGCGGGATTAAGAAAGACAATGTTCGCTAAAAGCGAACGCCTCCCCCTCTCCTATTACGGAAAGACCAAAGTCGGCACGGTTATGGCGTGGTTTACAACCGACCTCGAGACGATAGAGGAATATTTAGGCTGGGGAACAATAATGCTGTTCGACGCGGGATTTTTGACCGTTCTCGTCATCATCAAAATGATTAATCTCGACTGGGTGCTTTCACTTGTGGTGTTCGTCCCCCTCGTACTTATAGTGATATGGGGTGCGCTTGTCGAGAAATTTCAGGCTAAAAAATGGAATGAACGCCAAGAAGAGTTTGATAAGCTCTACGACTACTCGCGCGAGAGCTTTACGGGTATACGCGTAATTAAGGCTTTTATTTGCGAAACTCGCCGCTTACATGAATGTGCAAAGATAGTGCGCAAAAACAAAGACGCCAACCTGTCATATGCACGCATGACAGTAGTTTTCGACTGTATCATTTCGTTTATTATCGCGCTCATCACCGCCATTATTCTTGGGATAGGCGGATATTTTGTTTACTACACCGTTATAGGCGAGCCTGTTGTGCTTTTCTCTCATTCGGTCAATATGTCTGCCGGAGGTTTAATCACCTTTTTGGGATACTTCGAGACAATGATTTGGCCGATGATGGCGCTCGGACAGATCGTGTCAATGCGATCGCGTGCTAAGGCTTCGCTTAAACGTGTATCGCGCTTTTTGGATTGCGAGGAAGTTATCTCGCCCACTAATGTTTTAAAAGATGTTAAGGGCAAGGTGGAATTTAAGAATTTTACTTTTACATACCCGGACTGCGAAACCCCCGCTCTATCCGATATAACGCTCACAATTGACGCAGGGCAAACCGTGGGCGTAGTCGGAAAGGTGGGCAGCGGCAAAAGCACTTTGGTAAACAGTTTGCTTAAGCTGTATCCCACTAATAGCGATAGTGTGTTTATAGACGGCACGGATATAACGGCGTGCGACACCGACAGCGTTCGACGTGCTGTCAGTTGCGCTCCGCAAGACAGCTTTTTGTTCAGCGAAACGCTCTCCGGCAATATAGGCTTTGCGCGCGATGATTGTCCTCAAGAGGCTATCGAGCAAGCGGCAGATTTTGCCTGCCTAAGCGGCGATATATCGGGCTTTGAGGGTGGCTACGAGACTGTATGCGGTGAACGCGGCGTAACCTTGTCGGGAGGACAAAAACAGCGTGTCGCTATAGCGAGGGCTTATCTATGCAACGCCCCCATACTGATTTTGGACGACAGCGTTTCGGCAGTCGATATAAAGACGGAGGAAACTATACTCGCAAATATCGCATCTAAACGCAAAGGAAAAACCACCATAGTGGTTGCTTCTCGTGTTAGTACAGTTTCTCGCTTTGATAAAATAATCGTAATGAATGACGGCAAAGTCGAAGCATTTGCTTCGCCAAGTGAGCTTATGATCGTTTCGCCCACCTATCAAAAGATGGTGCGCTTGCAAGCACTCGAAAACGAAATAAAGGAGGCGAATAATGCAAGATAACTTACTTTCGGGCAACAAACCAATGCCCTTTGGCACAACCTTAAAGCGCACGTTCCGCTTCCTTAAGCCACAGCTTCCGCGCTTTATCGTGGCGTTTGTGCTTATACTGTTTAACGTCGCTTTCGATGTCGCTATGCCAATGATCGTAGGCGCGGTGACTGATAACCTTAAATCGGATTCGATCGCTCTAAAGGTCATAATCGGCTTTGCTATCGGCTATATCACGCTTGGCGGAGTAAACCAGATTGTTTTATACATATTGTCCATGCTCTTGCAAAAAGCCGGACAAAGCATAGTGGAAAACATCCGAATGGAGACGTTTGCGCACATTCAAAGTCTGTCGCACGGGCAGCTCGACAAAATGCCGGTAGGCTCGCTCGTAACGCGCGTCGCATCATACACCGCCTCCCTATCCGACCTGTTTACAAATGTTATCGTCAGTGTTCTAAGAAACATCCTTATGATAGTCGGCGTTTACGGAATGATGCTGTATATCAATTGGCAGCTTTCGCTCGTCATGCTCGGCTTTATTGCGGCGGTTGCCTTCATATCCTTCGGCTTCGGCAAGGTTATAGGCGCGCTATTCCGCAAAGAGAGACAATACATTTCCGAGCTTAACACCTATCTCAACGAGAATCTGTCCGGCATGAAGCTGATTCATATATTCAACCGCCAACAGTACAAAGAGCTTGAGTTTATATTAAAAAACGAAAATCTTCGTAAAGCTCGCTATAAGGTTGTACTTGCGTTCGGTATATATCGACCACTTATTACACTTATATCCGTGCTTGCGACTGCGGTAACATTCTGGCTGGGCGTAAAATTCGGTTTGACGTCGGCAATGATAGTCGCCTTCTACTTGTATCTTTCGCGCTTTTTCAACCCCGTGCAAAACCTTGCCGACCAACTCAACAATCTCCAAAAGGCGCTCACCGCGTCCGAGAAAATTTATCGCCTCTTAGACATTCAGCCCGAAGTACAAGATACAGATGACGCGGAAGATATACAAGAATTTAAAGGTGATATAGAGTTTAAGAACGTTTGGTTTGCCTACGAGGGCGAGAATTGGATACTCAAAAACGTTTCGTTTAAGGTGGGTGCCGGTCAGACTTGTGCCTTTGTCGGTGCAACGGGTGCGGGCAAAAGTACAATACTTTCGCTTATTGTACGCAACTACGAAATTCAAAAGGGACAAATCTTGATAGACGGTAAAGACATAACCAAAATCAAGATACAGTCTCTGCGCAAAGCAATCGGACAAATGCTGCAAGACGTCTTTCTCTTTAGCGGCAGCGTAAAAAGCAACCTCACCCTCGACAATCCAGCATTTACCGACGAGGAGGTTGAGGCGGCTTGTCGCTATGTCAGCGCAGACAGCTTTATAAATAAGCTACCGGAAGGAATAAATTCCGAGCTGTCCGAACGCGGAGAAAATTTGTCGCAGGGTCAACGTCAGCTACTCTCGTTTGCACGCACGGTGCTGCATAAGCCGCAAATACTTATTCTCGACGAGGCTACCGCAAATATCGACACCGAAACGGAAGCGCTTATCAACCGGAGCCTCGAGAAAATGCGCAATATAGGCACTATGCTCGTGTGCGCCCACAGGCTTTCGACGATAAAGCGCGCCGACAACATTATCGTTATGCAGCATGGCGAAATCGTGGAAAGCGGCACCCATGACGAGCTTATTGCCGGCGGCGGTTATTACTCCAAGCTATATAATTTGCAAATCGAGCGACAATAAATAGATATTCGTTTGCCGAAGCGAAAGGCCCCCCTGTGCTGCGCAATGGCTATATCTGCTTTAGGATGCTACGCGTTACTTCGCTTCGCTCGGCTGAGAGGGGGCGGGCTTCCTTTACGGTTAACACCACTTTTGGTATACAAAAATCTCTCGTTATCCGAGAGATTTTTTAATTTTAACTATTTGGCTTCGCTGATTGGCTCGACATTTTCGCTATTTGTTTCGCTGTTTGCTTCGCTACTTGTCTTTTCTGTATCGTCTATTGCCTCGTTTTCTGTTTCATTTTTTACATCGCTTATATCGCCCTTTGTTTCACTACTTGCTTCGCTTGCTGTCTCACTATTTACTTCGCTATCCGTTTCGCTATTCTCTTGGGGCTTCGGTGCTTTTTGTTTTTGCTTTTTATTACGCTTTTTCTTTTTGGTTGCTTCGCCATCTGCTTCGCTTACGGCTTCGCTACTTATTTCGCTTGCTACTTCTTTGGTTGCCGAATTAATTTCATCACTTACTATTTCGCCGGTTGACTTTTCAAAACATATAAACTTTGCGCCCTTAAAAGTGAGTTTGCCACTTTCGCCCTTATTTAGCGCCATATACTCACTTACGCTGACTTTTAGCTCCAATATGTTGGTATTCGCCTCCCTAAATGTGACATAGCAAAAGATATCGTTCACTATTTGCGTACCTGTGTCCGTTTTTTGACTATGACGGCGCGCTTTAGCCCGCTTGGTCGCAACGGTAGCGTTTATCGTAAACTGCGGACAATGAGTCCTCCTTTTCCACCTGATGATACCTATAACCATCATTGCGATGGCTATTGCAATCGTTATTCCAAATACCACTAAATAAATAAGATCAAATTCGTCAGTCATTTTTTCTCTCCGTACGATTAATTATATTATAATTTTGCTTATTTCGTCAAGCAGTTTCTATCTCTTGCAAGGTCGCTATACTAATGCAATGAAATTCGGTATAATTTGTGTAGGAGAAAGACCCTCAAAAACGGTAATAAATTGCAAAAAACTCTCGACTTAGGCCGAGAGTTTTTATACTTATATCTTATCAAGTTTTATTTTACAGGGCGAATTTCGGAGTATCCGTTCCAAGCGAAAAGGGCTTTTTCGTCTTCGTTTCCGTATACCTCTTCTACGTCGCAAATATAAAGATAGTGGTCGCCTACTTCAACAAACTCTTTAAGTTTGCACTGAATAGCTACACGGCTATGAAGCGGAATTTCGATACTACTGTTCGGCAGCTTTTGCATTTCGACTTGAAATTTATTAACCTTATCGGTGTTTCTGCCGGTAGTCGAGCCGCATCCAACTGCGACATCTGCGATTTTTTCGCCGGGGACTGTAAGAATAACCTGCTTGTTTGTTCTAACCATTTCGCCGCTATAAGATGTCTTTGCCATAGCATAGCCGATCATGCACGGGTTGAACGAAAGATATGTCCACCACGATACTGTGGCAAGGTTTGTGCTACCATCGGGCTTCTCTGTGCATACAAGCGTAACGGGGTTGGGTGATGTCAATCCCGATGCTTGAGGTAAATTGATTTTCTTCATAAATATTCTCCTTATAAAATAGATTTTCCAAGTTCATAAGCTTCGATAAGCTCTTTTCTGCCTTTGATGTCGCCTACTGCCATAACTCCTCCGCAAAGAACTTTGCCGAGGCTCTTCCATCCAAGGTGCTTTTTAAGCCGGTCGTACCAGTAAAGGCTTTCCTCAAATTCGTCCCCTTCTGCCGCCATAACAAGCACAATTTCCTTCTTAGGATTGCGGTAGTTTGGGTCACACTCCGCAACAGCAAACAAGCGGTCAAACGCTGTTTTGAGCTGTCCGCTGATTGTCCAATAATAAAGCGGCGAAGCAAGCACAACAATGTCGGCTTCCTTATAGACAGGAAAGATTTTATCCATATCGTCCTTTTGCACACACGGGCTGGAATGATCTTTTCCGCCACAACAACAGCCAAGGCAGCCGTGAATGTTCATGGCATTTAAGTGGAACTCAGTTACCGTGTTTCCGCTTTCCATTGCGCCGCGAGTAAATTCTGCGGTCAATGCCGATGTGTTTCCGTTTTTGCGCGGGCTTCCGTTAAGAATGATAATCTTTTTGCTCATAGTTTAATCTCCAAAATTTGTATTGACATAAATATTCTATTATGATATAATTATTTTGTCAAGTACGCACATTTTTGTAAGGTACTATACCAAAGGAAAGTATCATTAT
>JAFLVB010000018.1 GCA_022508465.1 Clostridiales bacterium | reverse complement strand
ATTCGATGAACAAGCGTATCAGAAAGTACGGCGGCAGCTTCATTCCCGCCACGCAGAATATCGCCGATTGGAACGCTTCGGAAGAACTCCGCAACAAGACCTCGACGATACTTAAAAACAGTCAGTACACGTTCATCTTCAAACTTGCCGCACCTGATATGAAAGACGTCCTCGACATCTACCGTGCGGGCGACAGCTTTAATGAAGATGAGCAGAGAATGATTATTTCGGCGGTTACAGGACAAGCGTTCTTTGTCGGCTCTACGGAGCTTCGCGCTTGTATCCGCATTATGACGGGCGACTATACAAAAGAGCTTTT
The DNA here is from genome assembly GCA_022508465.1 of Clostridiales bacterium. Classification (GTDB taxonomy): domain Bacteria; phylum Bacillota; class Clostridia; order Christensenellales; family Pumilibacteraceae; genus CAG-552. Next base: position 27,222 of record JAFLVB010000018.1, on the reverse strand, counting down.
CGACGAAATACAGAAAAAGGAGGGAGAGGAATGAGAACTAATTCAAAAAGAATAAGGACAGGCTTGTTATCTCTTTTTGCCATTTGTTTGCTTGCTATTTCGCTATTCATTGTAGCACCGAAAAATGGAGTAACCGTTCACGCGGCGACAACAGGAGTGCTTACGACGAATGGAGAGTTTCAAAGAGTAGACGGCTTGGTTTTTAGCGGATATAATCCATTAGACTATATCAAAGTAACAATTCAGCCTTCTAATGCGTCGGGAACAGGTACGATCCAAAACAATGAAACAATAAATTGGACGTATATGACTGCAAAAGTAGAAATCCTTGACACTAAAAGATTCAAAGAGCATTTTGAAGTGAGATTGATAAAGGACGATATAGAAGTGGTAAATAACACTCTGTCAGGAAAGAGTAATACTACGTTGTTTTCGACGTCTTTGACGGACGGGAATTACACTATAAAATACAGGTTGAATATTTCTTTACCTAATGCGGTGTCTTACGCTTACTTCAATTATGTGTTCAATTTTAAGAATGACATAACAGCACCAAAGGCGACTTTGACAGCGAATGGCAGTCCATTGGCAAGTGGTAGCTATACAAATAAGAGCATTACATATTCGGCTTCCGATACTAACTTCAAATACATTTACTATAAGAAGCCGAACGCAAGCACATTTTCAACAACTACGAATGATAGCTATTTTGTTGAGGCTACAACTGCCAATTCAGGGTGGTGGGAGTTTTACTCAGCTGATAGCTTGGGCAATGCTTCGGAAAAAGTAAAAGCCTACATAGACTGTGTACCTCCCACAATGTCTTGCAGTAGCGGATTGAGTTTCGGTGGCACAACGGGAAAAGCGTTTACTGTAACAGCGACCGATGCCGCAGGAGCGGCTAAACTGTATGTCAAATACGAATCAGAGGAATGGTTTACGAATGGCAGCAGTTATACCGTACCTGCTACGGAACGTAGCGGTAGATACTACTTTTACGCCGAGGATAGTTACGGCAATAAAACCGACACAAAGTGGGTGGTGTTAAGTACCGACGATCCTGTCGGGCGAATGGTGAAGTCTGATACGGACAATAGCGTTTCCTTTACTTGGGATAGTGATTATTGGTCGGCAAAACTCGATGGCAAAACCTATAATAAAGGTACTTGGATTGCGGCTGAGGGTAATCATACAATGGTATTATCTAACAATGCTGAAAAGACAAAGACCTACAATTTTTCAATCGACCATTACTATGTTCAAACATCAATAACGGAAGCAACGTGTAAGACTAATGGCTCGGTTAAGTACGAATGTTTACAATGCGGAGATGTAAAGAATGAGGCTGTATTCTCAAAAGGACATCAGTACCGAGTTGAAACAATCCCTGCAAGCTGTGTATCGCAAGGAGAAAACATTTATACTTGTACGGTTTGCGGAGATACTCGTAGAGAAGCATCAGGTCTGCCTGAGGGACATTCATTTACAAGCCGTATTATACAGGCGGCTACTTGCACGCAGGACGGTGTTCGACAGAATGTTTGCGACCTTTGCGGGACGGTAACAGAATCGAGAATTGCCGCTCAAGGGCATAGCTATGAGATAACTGACGTTCGGACAACGAATGGGAACACTACAAGAAGTTACACTTGCTCAACTTGCGGCGACCGTTATACGCAGGAGCTCGGTAATCAGTATGAAGAAGTTTCAAACTATGTAGAGTACCTGTTTGAGCAGTACAGCCCTTATATGATATGGGTATTCCTTGCCACGGCGGGGGTATGGAGCATAGCAATCGGCGTTGCTTTGATAATCGCTCATAAGAACGAGGATAAGGAAAAAGCAAAGAAAATGCTTATCAACTACGTTATCGGTCTTGTGATAATCTTCGCAATTCTCGTAGCTTGCCCGTATCTTGTACGCGGTATTGCAGTCTTGGTAACGTAAATTTTTTCTGATTCGCATAAGATTCTTTCTCCAAACGGTTGACAAACACAGGAAAATAGTGTATCGTATGCATACGACACAAGAAAAAAGGAGGTAAGCTATGAACGACAAGGAAATTTTATTAAAGGCAGAAGCGGACGAGGGGATGACTATTGAAGAAATCAAGCGTTATCAGGAGCTTGTTAATCCGCAGAAGCACGTCTATGGCAAGTACGGCAGTCTTGCAAAAAAGTACCTCGAAGAACATAACACCGCAAAATTGTGGGGGATTGTGAACTTGCCCGAATACTTACACGGTATTGACAGGCAAGCAGAGGATATGCAAGAAGTCTTGACCGCGAAATTCTCGAAATCTGAACAGTACAAGAGGACGGGCGATTTTATGGAGGACTATCATCGATTGACCGCTATGAATAAAGCGATTGAAGATGAAATTTTGTCTGAAATAGTGTATGTCGAATAAGGAGAGAATATGGAACGAAAGCCTGATACACAACGGCGTACCGCTCGGCGAAGGTACGAGGAAAAGCATAAAGAAGAACGTAAGGCGACAAATGGGACGTTCAGTACGTCAATACCTCGTCAAGAATTAGAGGAAATCGTATCTTTTCTAAAAAAGTATGGAGTTACGAAAGTAGATTTAATTCGGGAGGGGTACCGCGTTCTTCTTAATCAAACAAAAACTAAATAATTGGAAAGAAACACGACTTAAAATATGACGAAGTGCCAAAAGGCACAATCGTAATATCTTTCTCAACGAAGGGTATTGGCGTTTGTGCCGATACCCTTCAAACTATTTTAGGAGGGAAAAATGGCATTAGCAAGAATGCGCTCCATATATGAAGCGTTAGAGTTAATTAAACAGAGTGATCCGAATACGGCACTTACTTATAACAGTATTAAAAAATTATGCTTGGAAGATAAAGTCAAATATTTCAGGTCAGGAAAAAAAATTATCCTGAACTACGATGATTTGGTTAAAGTCATAGGCATAGAGGAGGATTAAAAATGGCTACTATCATAAAGCGTGAGGGAAAAAAAGGTATATCCTATAAAATCCAAGTTGCCGTAAAAGATGTGGGACTTGGAAAAATGGTAACAAAGAGTACAACTTGGAAGCCGCAGAAAGGAATGACTGAAAAGGAAATTGATACGGCTTGCACGGTCTTTGCAGAAGCCTTTGAAAAGCAAGTCATAAACTCTTACAAGACGGCAGAGGACGAAAAAGGAAATGTCAATATCACATTTAAGGCTTTGTCTGAAAAATGGCTCGCACGTTCCGTCAAACTTTATGGTGTAAGCTATGAGGGTAATGCGAGTCAAGGATTGGAAAAGGTTTTGCCTTTAATCGGAGGGTATAAAGTTAAAGATATAAGCGCAAGCATCGTCCAATCCGTTTTTGACAAGATAGATAATTTCAGAAAGGAAGTATATGTCATCTATCCAAAAAAGCGAATTAAAGATATATTGTATCGGCAAGGAATTGACTTTGTTTGGCTGAGAAAAGAAACGGAACTGAATGATGCTTCATTGAGCCTGATCTACAATGGCAAGCGTGTTGGTATAAAATTCGCGACGATGTTTGCCGAGGTGTGCAAAATGGATTTGAATAGGCTGTTTGATGTAACTATCATAAATGAGCCTTATGCATCAGCGACATTAAAACGATTCAAAATGGTTATCTACAATGTGTTGGCTTATGCTGTAAGGCTTTGTATTGTAGATAGAAACTACGCAAGTAGTGAATACGTCGATATTGGGAAACGTCAGCAAAAGCCCGTTAGGTGTATGGACGAACAGCAGTTGCAGAAGTTTTATGAGGCACTGATTAAAGTTGATAATATACAATGGAGAGTAGCCGTTCTTACAACTTTGCTTACAGGAATGCGTCGAGGAGAAGTGTGTGGACTGAATTGGGAGGATATTGATTTTGCACAAGGGAAACTTCATATCCAAAGATCATATTCTGAGTCGCCTCGCCACGGTATAATTCTTAAAGAGCCTAAAACAGCAAAATCGAATCGTGTTATCGCTATTCCTGAATTGCTTTTACAAGCGTTAAGAGAATACAAAGAATGGTACGATGAGCGGCGCGAAGATTGGGGCGACAGGTGGGTAGAAAGTGGAAGTGTATTCATTCAGAGAAACGGAGAACGTGTACACCCTGCAAATCTAAAAATGTGGGTAAGTAAAACCTGCGACTTGGCAGGTATAGAACATTTTTCAGTCCACAGTTTACGTCATACTAATATAGCAATTCAAATAATGGCGCACGTTCCCATCGTTACGGTCGCAGGCAGAGCAGGTCATTCAAGGACAAGTACGACTACTGATGTTTATGCATATTATGTTCAAAGTTCTGATAAATCAGCGGCGAACACATTAGATAAAATTTTCGGAAGCATAGGAGCAAGCTAAATGTATTCGATTCGAGAAAGAAAGAATGGAAAAGGAGATGTTTCTTTTCAGATCATTGTTAAAGTAGTGGCTTATAACGGGGAAAACGTCCAAAAGGCAATGACTTGGAAGCCACAGTTTAATTTGACTGAAAAACAGATTCAGCTCGCTGTAAATCGCGTGGCAAAAGAGTTTGAAAACAAAGTCGAAGCAGAAATTGCGGGACGGACAAAACCGATTGCAACCGAAAATACGCCTTTTAACGAATTTGCTGAATATTGGTTAAAAAATATGGAAAGCAAAGTAGCACCAACTTCATTCGTAAGTGCTGCTAATGCTTTTAACAAAATTAAAGAAATAACAGCCGAATACAGACTTAAAGACTTTGTGCCGAACGTAATCGAGGAGGTTTATAAGCGCATTGAGGCGTTGCAGAACTTGATATATTCGATAACCGCAAAAGATAATTTGCAAAGCGTGATAAAAGGACAATATAGATTTAATACACGGTTTTGTAGGGCAAGCAACATAGGCTCTGAAACGTTAAAAGCGGCGTTACATAAAGACCATATTTGCTATGAAACGGCAAAGAAAATCGCTGATTGTTTATCTGTTGATATGGACTACATTTTTAACGTAGAAAAACGAATTGTGCCTTATAAATCAACCTATATCGAGGGTATGAAAAAGGTTGTAAGATGTAGCCTAACTTTGGCGGCAAGATTGGGAATAATTAAAAGAAATTTCGCCCATAGATTTTATGTAACCACTCGACACCCTGATGCTGAAAAAGTAAAATCTATGACTTTTGAAGAAGCGCAAAGGCTCTTACAAACCTGCGAACAGCTTGATATTCGCAAGAAAATGATAATTACGTTTATAATGTTTACAGGAGTACGAAAAGGCGAAATTTGCGGACTTAATTGGAGCGATATAGACTTCAACGAGAAGAAAGTACATATAACAAGGCAATACGAATCGGTGTCCAAAAAAGGGCTAATTGTTAAAAAGCCGAAAACAGAATCGTCAATCCGAGAGTTTGAGTTATCAGATCATCTTATTTCTGTATTGAAAAAATACCGTGAATGGTATGAAGCAAAACGAGAGGAGATGGGCGATGAATGGCAAGGCGAGGACAATGTGTTAGTTGCTCGGAATGGAAGCAGATTGCATCCGACTCAAATAAGGAATTGGCTTGATGAAGCATTAGAATTGGCAGGATTGCCGCACTTTACAGTTCATAGCTTACGCCATACTAATATTACATTATTGATTGCTTCGGGGGTATCACCTGTAACCGTTGCAGGTAGAGTTGGACATAAAAAAGCCTCAACAACAGTTAATATCTACGCAGACTTCCTCGGTAGTAGCGATAGAGAAGCATCAGGAATAATCAATGACTATTTCTCAAAGCGGGCTGAGAATAATGTTTCGTAATGGTGCAGAAAATACATTTTATGGCGGATAGATTCGTGAACAAGTAGGTACGGCAGAAACAAGATACTATCTGTATGTATGCCAAATCGAGTGCCAACAAAAATACAAAAACAGGAAAAGCACTATATATAGTGCTTTTTTCGTTGTTAAAGACACAATAAATAGTAGAAATTAAAGATAGTATCTTTCTTCGATGCCACTCGGTATTTTATTATGTCAAGGCCCGTCCCGAGGCAAAATGACGGGGTTAAGAGCGACATTGCCCTCGACAAAGAGAGGCTTATTAGTAAAATAAGGAGGAGACGGTGAATGAAAATTTGACAGAGCAGCTTCTCCAAGCGGTCAAAAAAAAGGCAATAGGATACACGACCACCGAAAACGTCGAGGAATACGCACTCATCGACGGCGAGCTTAGCATCGTCAAGCGCAAGGTGACACAAAAGGAAGTTGCGCCCGACATTGCCGCGGTAAAATTTTTAATCGACGAAGCTACGGTGGACGGATATTCGGATATGACCGAGGAGGAGCTCAAAAACGAAAAAATCAGGTTACTGAATTTATTAAAGGAGGCAGAAAATGCAACTGATAAAAGCAAATCATAAGATTAAATGTGAGATGGGCGTTTGCAAAAATATCGCAACGTACTCAATCAAAATGGACAGAGTGGGGATAAGAAGTCAAATCCATGTCTGCGAAAGCTGTCTTAATGAGCTTTATAAGCTCATAGGCGAGTCGGTTATACCCAAAAGCGTCGAGACAGCCAAAAAGAAGGGGGCGTAATGGAGCAGATTTATATCGAGGACATTGTTAAGGACGTCAAGCGTGATTACGAAAATCGCCGAATGGAGCGCAAAAATATAGAATCTGTTTGGCAGCTTAACTCTAACTTTGTCATGGGCAACCAATTTTCGTTCGTCAACGCGTTGGGCGAGATTCAGGACGGCGAACGTGATTACTTTTGGCAGGAGCGCGAGGTGTTTAATCATATAGCGTCCATTGTCGAGACGAGGCTGGCAAAGCTGGGCAGAGTGCGGCCCAAGATGAGCGTACGCCCGGCTTCCGGCGATGACGACGATATTCGCACGGCGAAGGTCGCTACCAAAATTATGGACGGGGCGTGGCAGCGACTGAATGTAAGCGAGATAATTTCGCGCGCTACTATGTGGTCGGAGATTACTGGCACGGTGTTTTACAAGGTCGTGTGGGACAACGACTCGGGTAAAACGGTTGGCAACAGCAAAGGCAAGCCGGTAAAAGAGGGTGACGTGCGCATTGATGTTTGCCCGCCTTACGAGATTTTTCCGTCGTCACTCGCCGCCGAAACTATGGAGAGTTTAAGTAGCATTATCCACGCCAAAGCGGTGCATGTAGACGACATTTTGCGCATATGGGGTAAGAAAGTCGAGGGGACGGAGACTGATATAATAGGCTTTGACGACTCGGGCTTTATTGGCGGGCTTGGTATGTCGAGCTTAATTCCCGCGGCAAGGCGCAGCACAAAAAAGAACTATGCCGTGGTTATAGAAAGGTACACTCGTCCGACAGCCGAAAATCCGCAAGGCGAGCTTGCCATTGTGGCGGGTGACGAGCTACTGTACTACGGGCCGCTTCCGTATATAAATGGCAAGGACGGCGAGCGCGACTTCCCGTTTATCAAGCAGGACTGTCTTAAAAATGTGGGTTGCTTTTTCGGAACATCGATGGTTGAGAGGTGCATTCCCATTCAGCGTGCGTACAACGCAGTCAAAAACCGCAAGCACGAATTTATGAACCGTATAGCCATGGGTGTGCTTGCAGTAGAGGACGGCTCGGTGGATATAACCAATTTGGAGGAGGAAGGACTGAGTCCGGGCAAAATTTTGGTCTACCGTCAAGGCGCAACTCCGCCCATGCTTATGAATGCGGGCAGCGTTCCCGCAGACTTTAGCTACGAGGAGGACAGGCTGCTTGCAGAATTCATTTCGATAAGCGGTGTTAGCGAAATAATGCGCAGTAGCTCGGTGCCGTCTACTATTACAAGCGGTGCGGCGTTGCAGCTTTTATTAGAGCAGGATGACACCCGCCTTAGTGTTACCGCCGAGCGTATTCGTGGCGCCGCTAAGCGTATAGGCCAGCACATTTTGCGGCTATACAAGCAGTTTGCCACTCAGCCGAGGGTGTTGCGCGCGGTGGGCAGCGAAGGTGAGATCGAAGTGGTTAGCTGGAATGCAAGCGACATAGGGTGTGACGACGTCGCCTTCGATACCGAAAACGAACTCAATTCGTCGACGGCAAGCAAGCAGAATATGCTCTTCGAGCTTTTGCGTACAGGTCTACTTTACGACGAAAACGGCAAGCTTAGCGACAGTATGCGTTACAAAATTCTCGACGTGATGGGTTACGGCGGTTGGGAGATAACTCACGACACTCAAAAGCTGCATATTACCCGTGCGCAAAAGGAAAATATGGGCTTGTCTGAAACTGCGCCCGATGTCAACGAGCTTGACGACCATAGAATACATATCGAGGAGCACAGTAAATATATGCTTGGCAGCGAGTTTGAAAAGGCATGCGCTAAGAACGCTCAGCTTAAAGAGCTATTATTAGAGCATATTCGCACTCACAAAACTTATATGAAGGTGGAGGGGGAAGTAAATGAGCGGTAAAAATTACTCGGCTTTGCGCTCAGCCCTGAAAAAAGAGCGCGAAAAGGTGATTGAGTTAAGTGAGGAGATAACTAAGCTAAATAGCGACGATAAGCTATATGAGCTTGTAAAAGACAATCCGAATATCAAAAACAGGATAATTTCGGAGTATCTTCTCTCGCTTTCTTCGGCCCAAAATCCCCCGTTGAGTTCGGCGGGTTTTGCGCCGCTCACACCTGTGCATAGGCCCAAAAATTTGGCGGACGCTAAGCGTCTTGCCGACAAAATCATTAAATCATAAAGGAGTAAAAAACAAATGGTAACAATCAACAGTGCAGAAAACGCATTAAAAACAGTCTATCTCGGTGCAGTAACCGAGCTACTCAATACAAAAGTCAATCCTTTGCTCGCAAAGATAGAGCAGACAGCATCCGACGTCTGGGGCAAGGAAATTCGTAAAGCCGCCAAGTACGGCATCAACGGCGGTATCGGCGCGGGCGACGAGGACGGAGATCTTCCGTCGGCAAGCAGCACGACATATGTGCAGTTTGTCAGTACCTTAAAGAACTTGTACGGACAAATCGAAATTTCGGACAAGGCGATAAGAGCGAGCGCGGACGGCAGGGGATCTTTTACGGATTTGCTTAACAGCGAGCTTGAGGACCTACTTACGGCGTCGAGATTTAACCTCGGCAGAATGTTATATGGTGACGGAAGCGGCTTGCTTGCGCAAATCTCCGATGCAAAAAGCAAAAAGGTCAATAGTGCGCGCAACCTTGCCGTAGGTCTTGTCGTGGATATGTACGACGACGATGGCGAGCTTGTACAAAGCGGACTTAAGATAACACATGTCAACTACACGACCAACGAAATCAATCTTTCGACGTGGCCGTCGGACGTATCTAACGGATATTTGCTTTATGTTCAGGGCAGCAAGGACAAGGAGATTACCGGAATAGGTGCGTTGTTCTCTTCTTCCCCGACGCTTTACGGACTTAATCGTTCTGACTATTCGTTCCTTAATTCGGTAAGCGAGAGCAACAACACTATCGACGAAATCGTTTTGCAAAAAATCATCGACAAGCTCGAAATGATAAGCGGCAGCAACATCGACTATATCGCATGCTCTGCTAAGGCGAAGTATGCATATCAAGACTATATGGCAAGCTTCAAGCGCAATATCGACATTATGGAGCTTAACGGCGGTTACAAGACGCTCACCTTTAACGGTATTCCGCTTGTATACGACAGATTCGTGCCCGAGGGACAGATGATATTCCTCGATACATCTTCCTTAAAACTTCATCAGCTTTGCGACTGGCGTTATCTTGAAACCGAAAACGGAAAGATCTTGCGTCAAACTCAGGGCAAGCCTACATACTCGGCAACACTTGTCAAGTATTGCGATCTTATTTGCGACAGACCCAACGGTCAGGGCAGAATCATCAACATTTTATAATCATGATAGGCTTGTACCAAACAATAAAAGGCGATTTGTTTGACATAGCGCGCAGATTAAAGGAAGTTGATAAGGACTACTTTGTAGTGTACTCGTATCGGGATCACCGATACGAGGTGCATAACAGAGGCAACAAGGGCAATACGTTTTGCTTTTCTGCTCCGTCGCTCGACGAAAGAGTTGTGATTAGGGCGAGGCGAACAAGACGAGAACGCATTGCTCAGTTAATGCGCGAGATAGAGGCAGGTAACGAGAATTATATGAAAAACGCTTTACATCAAACTGCCAAAAATATCGAGATGGGGGCGGAAAAAGTATTGAGTAAAGGAGGATTGTAATGAAATTAAAAGAGTGCATTTCGCTCGCTGCGGCCATACTTAACTTGGACGGGGTGCTTAGTAGCAGCAGCTTGACAGATACAGACAAGCTGCTAATTAAGTGCGCAAACAGCTGTTTGGATGAGATAGCGTCCGAGTATCTTCCGCTCAAAACCGAAAAGGAAGTGGTTGCGAAAAACGGGCAAATCCCGTATTCGCTACTTGGCGATGCTATCTATGACGTAATAGGGGTAACTAAGGATGGCGCTAAGGTGAAGTACGAGCTTATGCCATCATTCATAAAAGTGGATAAAGATGGCAGGTACATAGTTAGATTTTGCACGCGCCCGCCAGAGCTTGCTCCCGACGACGACTTGCCGCTGTGGCTGCACCTTTCGCCGCGTATTGTGGCGTACGGAACGGCTGCCGAATACTTGCTTATGACCGGTTTTTACGAGGAGGCTGTCACTTGGGATGGGCGCTTTAAGGATGCGATGGCGAGGGCGGCTTACGGCGGTGGAGAAAAGAGAATAAAACTGCGCAGGTGGCTGGAATGAAGTATATTAAGGTAAAACAGCGTGCTTCGAGCCGCATAAGCGTGCCCAACTTTTTGTCGGGCGTTAATACCGCATACGATCAGAGCGTGCTTTCGCTATCCGTTGCGGCAAACTGCTACAACTTCGACTTTACTTCGGGAGCCTTAAAGGGTTCTTTGGGGTTTATCAGTCAAAATATCAAGGCGGATAGTGTTTGGATATATCATAACGGAAGCGAGCAATATCTTATGTACAGCTATGGCGGCGAAGTTTTTTATAAAGGTAAGTCTGGGATCACAAATAAGCTCGAGGGCATTAAGCTTAACGGAGTACCCAAGGCGATAGGATATCGCCTGTACGGCGAGGACGTCGTGCTTATTTGCTCGCCGTCGGACAATATGGTGGTGTGGAACGGCGTCGATCCTGCGTACTATGTGAGTTCGTCGCCGCTCATCACGTCAATGGCGATGCACTACGAGCGAATGTTTGTTTCGACGAGCAACGAGGTCAATACGCTTTGGTTTTCGGACGACCTTGACCCGACCAACTGGAACACCGATATGACGGAGGGCGGCTTTATCGAGCTTGCCGACGAACGTGGTGCGCTTATCAAGGTGCTCAGCTTTTTGAACTATGTCTATATCTTTCGCGAGCGAGGCATAAGCAGATTGACGGCGTATGCCGAGCAGTCCGAGTTTACTGTGAGCAACCTTTTTGTTACAGGCGGCAAAATTTATCCCGAGTCAATTGCACTTTGCGGGGACAAGGTCATTTTTGCTTCGTCAGACGGATTGTTTACGTTTGACGGCGTTTCGGCAAGGCGAATACTTACTAATCTTGACGGTTTGATTGCGCCCGATGAAAATTGCGTAGCTACATATCACGGCGGCAAATATTATCTGGCACTAAAAGCAAATTTCGAGAGTGACAGCAGGTTTAAGTCAGGCACAAACAATGCCATCCTTATTTACGGAGATAACGGATACACACTTATGCGCGGCTATGACGTGAGCGGATTTTACTCCGGAGGCGACACATTGTATGCGATCATTGACGGCAAGTTGCACGTCCAAGGAGGAAAGTGTAGCCTGCCCAAAAGGTGGACCGTGCCGCAAACCGATCTTGGTAGTGGCAGGGTAAAAAGGATAAAGGTGCTGTATATAGATACAAAGACAGACATCACTCTGACAGTACATATAGACGAAAAGTCCAAGCAATTTTTCGTGGCGGGCAAGGGGACTGCAAGCCGTATAAACATCAATATGCCGGGACGAAAATTCGGCATGACTGTGGATTGTGCCGCCGCCGACCCGCTAATATCAAGGCCGCAGCTAACTTTCAGCTTTATAGACAAGTAACGGAGGGCATATGGATTACGGAAAACTTGCATATTTAAAAGCGATCGACCTTGAGGATAGATTTAATATTTCAAAGAGCGGAGGCTTTAGCGTTTCGGTCTTGGAGCAAAATAATATCCCGAGTGGAAGCAGCAGTATTGCCGAGATAGAGGGCAGCGGCGACATTGCCGTGTTTATAAATTGCACAGATAGCGCCACGTTCTATGTTGACGGAGTAAAGATTTGCGATGGAAGTAACGTCTTTTTTAAGCTGATAGGTGGCGGTAAAATTTCCGCTCAAAGCGACGGGATAGAGAAGCTTCGCCTTTTGGCACTCGGCAATGTTGTCAGTTATGAGCGCGCGGGCTATGGTTATGCCGACTATAACGGCTCTACTATTGGCTATCTGCTTTGCGAGCAAGGCAAGGCAAAAGCGTATACGGCAACTGTAACAAACTTTAAGCCGACTAAGATTTTTGAGGGCGACTTTACGCAAGGTGACATCAGCGCGTTCGGGAGCGGTTTTATTATGGCGTTTGTCGATTCAAACGGCAATATAGTGACGGTCATGGACGGAAAACGACACATATATAGCGTAGGCGCTCAGCGAGTGGCAATTAATGCGGATAGTGTGATAACAATAGCGTATGTCAAAAACGGCGAGCTTTTCTACTTTGCACTAAACGGCTTTGGCGAGGAGATAGCTGCGATAGACAGAATCAATTACAACGGTTATATCGATGACGTGAGGTTTATAAAAAAGAGTGGCAAATTGCTGTTTTCCTCGGGCGGTAAGTGCTACATAAAAGAGCTGTTTGAGAGCAACAGTTATGACAACAAACTTTATGTCAATTTAACGGCGGAGGTTTTATGAGAAACTATTTTAGGGCTATTACCGATAACAAAGAGTCTTCGCATAATCAAATCAAAAATGCGTTTGAGTTTTGGACGGACAGATATGCTTACGCTACATATATAGCCGTTTCGGGCAGCGGGCGCCGAATTGATAAAAAGGCGGAGCTTGTCGACTACAACGACAATGTTAGTAACGGCGAGTTGTATGCGACATACCGCATAAGTCTAATGGAGTCCGATTTCCCGTACGCAATAACGAGCATAGGTTTTGCGCCATATGCGGGGGCGCAGTTGTCCAATGAGTGCGAGGTCTACATTAAGCCGTCCAACATAGAAATTTACGGGACGGTGTATCTCGACTCGGTGACAAAGGACTATACCTTTTATCCCGGACAAAACCCGCTTGTGCAGTCGCTATTAGGAATGCGTCCGTTTGAGAATTTAACGGTGCGAGGGAGTGACGCGCAGCTTGGCAATTTTCCTGCTGTAGTTGATACGAGCAAATATTCGAGTGTAAGCAGCTCGGTGCATATGGATGAGGGGATGGAGGTCGAGTTTGATTCGAGCGGTAAAACTGACTTTTTGCTTATGTGCGGCGATTTGCCATGCGCGAGGTTCAATCTCTCGTATTTTTCTGCGCCACTATTAAATAGAACGACCGTGGCTAAGGGCGGATTTTATTCGGAGGGTGCCGTGTCTGTTTCCGAGGTTAAAGTGCGCGGAGCGGCTGTATCCTTTGATAGCTTTCCGTCCATCTCCGAGCTTTTGGACTCGGGCAAGGGCGCAATGGGTGGCTTTGACGGCTACGAGCTTTTTAGCGACCCGCTATATAAATACGCGGGACTTAAAAACGGCAGTCGGTATTATCTTATAGATAACGAAACGGCTCTTAGCGGCGGCGAATACAGCGGCAACATCATGCTTTGCACTAACGGCGAGCCGGTAAGCGTAAGCGGCGGAAAGGTTACTTTTTTAAGTAGCGGTGATAGTGTCAATGTAACCGATGGACAGACTGTCGTTTTGTATCGCAGCGGTGGCTACGATATATTTGTCCATAACGGAGCTAATCTGTATATCTATCGTTACGAAGGCACCCTGACGCTTACTAAAACGATAAGTACCTTTTCCGGCGAGCTTATCAGGGCAAACGACTATGCCGTCATAATAAAAAACGGTTTAAATAAAAGTTGCTTTACGGCAAATGGAGCAATGGATTTCGACTTTGACGGACTTAAGCTGGTAGGCTACGAGCAGTTAAGCGACGGCTGTTATTACGGCGATGGCTATATGGGCAGCTTTCTTAACTACACCCGCATATCGTGCGACAAGTCAAGCGGCAGATTTTGTTTAAAAAACGGTGAACTGCTTTATGTCGGCGAGGGCGAAATCAAGAGCCTGAAAAGCAGTTTTGACTTTGACAGCGCTGCGATTGCCGGCAGCGTTGCCATATTTTTAAAAAACGGCAAATTGCATTTTTACCGCATTGGGTGGAATGGCGTTTATGTGAGCACTCCAAACGTAGGTGACGTCGATTATGTCGCACGGCAATGGAGTAATCCAAGCGGCTATATTGTGCTAAAAATACAAAATTAAAGGAGGTTTTATGGACGAAATTATGTCTATCGCGCTTGAAAGCGGACTTTGGGCGGCGCTGTTTTGCTTTTTGTTTTTGTATATGCTCAAAGACTCACGCAGTCGGGAAAATAAATATTCCGAGATGATCGATAGCTTATCTAAGCAGCTCGGCGACGCCACCGAGGCGCTTAAAGTTTGCGAGGAGATAAAGGCAAACTGTGAAGCTAATTTGATGGTGTCCCAAGCGATAAAGATCGACACCGAATTCATAAGAGAGGGCGTGGAAGTGTTGCGCTCGACGAGGGAGCGACTATGAACGGCATCATAAGTTTGGGCAAAGGCCGACTTTCGGGTGCATGTATGGTCGGCGACGAGAGCGTTATAGTAATTCGCAAAAACGGCGCGCTGCATCAAAAGAGACTTTTGCAAGGTAAAAAAATTGTAGATGACGGAATAGTCAGCTACTCGAGCGACTGCTATGTCTTTCCCGGCGGCAGGCTGGAAATGGATTCGGAGGTTAGATTTGAAACTGAAAATAAGTGAAGCACGGCTCGTGGTACTCAAAAACAAACGAGCTCACCAATATATCAATAGGAAGGGAAATAAATATGAACATTTTAACTTTTTTAAAAAATAAACTCAACGGCAATGCTACATCGTCTACATCGAGCTCATCGAGTTCATCGGACAAACTCAAAGAGCTTGAGAGCTTTGTAAAGAATCAGTACGAAAACTATTTGCCGAGTAAATCGGCGACTACACCCGACGTGCCTTCGTACGAAAGGTACGAGTACGAAGCGCCGTCGGACGAGCAAATCAAAAAGTCGGCTGAAACCGAGCTTGGCGACTATGTCCTAAGCGGCGAAAATTCGATAAGGGACGAATACGCCCAAAAGGCAAAGGAGCTTGAGGCTAACAAGGCGTCAAGCGAAAAGCAGTACGTAGACAGCAGCCAAAAACTTAAGTCTGCATACGACGAGGCGGCGGAGGCGCTTAGCAACGATTCGCTCAAACGCGGACTGGCACGCTCGAGTATAGCGCTCAACAATCAGGCGGCGGCAACACAGGCGTATACGCAAAATGTAAATAGCCTTATCGAGCAGCGTAACCAAAAGATCGCAGAGATAGACGAGGAGCTTAACAGCCTCGACGGGCAGCTGCAAAGTGCACTTAACTCATTCAAAATAGGGTATGCGGCAAAGCTCACCGAGCGAATAAACGAGCTAAAAGCCGAGCGCGAAAAGAACAAGCAAGAGGCGATTAAGTACAACAATTCGCTGCTTAAAGATGAGTACGAGCAGAGTATCAACAAACAAAAGACTGACAGCGATCTATATTCCAAGGCGCTGAGTCAAAAGCAGCGCGAGGAGGCTATAAAGGATTCGCTCTCTGCCGAGGACAAGTCTAAGATCGAAAAGAGCATTTATGACAAGGTTGTAGAGGTGCTGGATTCGATGTCGTTCGATGATGCAAAGGAGTTGTTTAATAGCGAGCCAATCTTTAGAAATATCCTCAGCGACTACTATTATTACACGTTATATTACAAATACAGGTAATTATGTCAGGCATAATATGGGCAAAGGGCGGGCAGGGTCGATAAATTTAGCAATTTTAGCAAATATTGGCTCCAAAAAAATATAAAGCCTTTTGCCCTTTAGCTCATATTTCTTTGCCCTCGGGTGCATGCTATAAAGAGATTAGGAGGAT
Organism: Clostridiales bacterium; assembly: GCA_022508465.1. GTDB lineage: Bacteria > Bacillota > Clostridia > Christensenellales > Pumilibacteraceae > CAG-552. The sequence continues at coordinate 11,031 of JAFLVB010000018.1, read as the reverse complement.
GTATATGAAAAAATTAATATCACAATTTCTTGCCGTGATAATTGCTGTTTGCCTATGCGCAACGGTGGTCACGGCGTGCGAGCCTACCGGCGAAACGTACACGGTTACTTATGTGTCGGGTGGCGGCATGGGATCGTCGCCTGCGGTGGAGCGCTATACCGAGGGTGAGACATTCACAGTAAAAGCAGCTGACTTATTTACCCGCGACGGCTACACCTTTGCAGGTTGGAGCGACGGCACTAATGTGGTTGAAGCCGGTTCGACTTACACAATGCCGGCAAAAAATGTTATCTTTACAGCGCAATGGTCCGAAGAGATGCAGGTTGGCCTCGAGGGCAAATGGAGTGGATGCGAGCTTGATGGCGAAGAGCTTTTGGGTATAGAGGGCGTTACATTTAACGTTACCGCATCTGTTAAAAAGGACGGCGACAATGGTGTTTACGTTGTATTGAGCCTTACCGGTAGCCTTAACAATGATGGCGTAAATACCCCTGATAACAACAATGGTCAAGAGAACCAAGGCGACAACAATCAGAGCGGCGGTCAAGATGATAATGGCTCATCGGGCGATAACAATAATCCCGAGGATAATATGAACCCCGACAATAACGGCAACCCCGAGGATAACACTAACCCGGACAACCAGAGTCCCAATCCGAACATAGAAATGGGCGAGGGAACACCGACAGCACAAGGCGAAGAAGAAACTACTTCGGTTACTATGAGCGCGGCTATGTGGTTTGCTAAGGACGAAGAGGGCAACTTTACCGCAGAGGGAAGCACAGTTGCGTATGCAGACGGTAAACTTACAATTTCGATAAATTTCGGCTCGGCACAGGTTCAAAAGTTAGAGTTCACTAATTGGGCACAGCTTGGCGTAGCTCCGTCGGTTAGCGGAACCTACTCGGCAACAGCCGAAAACGGCGATATCTATAAGGTGACTTTCGGCGAAAATCCCGAATTTACTATTGAGAGAAACCAAGGCCAAGGCGATGTAACCAATCCCGACGAGGGCAACAACGGCGGCGACGTAACCAATCCTGATGAGGGCAACAACGGCGGCGATGTTACCAATCCCGACGAAGGCAACAACGGTGGCGACGTAACTAATCCCGATGAGGGCAATAACGGTGGCGACGTAACCAATCCCGATGAGGGCAATAACGGTGGCGATGACATTTTACCCGGTGAAGGCAATAATAACGGAATAAGCGGCGATATGTATGACCTCGATGACAATTATAGTCAAAACGACATCTATATGCCAAGAACATTAGAGGAAAACGGCGATAACGCTCAGAACGGTGGAAACGACCAAAACGATAATAATGGTCAAACCGAAGATAATAACCAAAACGGCGGCGACCAAGTAGGCGGCGACCAAAATGACAATAACGGTCAAGTCGGAGGCGATAATCAAACAGGCGACAACGATCAAACCAATGATAATATCGAGAGCTTTGACGTGGATAAGATTGTAAGCGTAGGTCAGTACTGGGTTGTATTTGTAAATGAGCCGATTTACGATGAAAACGGCCCGACCAATCAAACAAGGTCGATAGGCACTCTTGTAATATCTGCCGGTGAAAACGGCACGCTTGTAGCCAACACGGGCGAGGGCGAGAGCCTTATCTTTACAAAAGCCGAGCAAATTAATGCCTAAAAAACAGCTACAAAAAGGCAGTAAGAAAATTCTTACTGTCTTTTTTGTGTGTACAAATAATCTTTATTAATAGGCTTGTACATTTAGAGACCTGACCAATAAAACCACTACCTCTTAAAAGGTAAAAAGTCCTCGCTGTCTGTTTTATCGTAAATAAAGTCGCGTTCGATAAGTGCGGCGCGGTTGATTGTATTTTTGCCGTACTTGGCGCGAATCTTGTCAATGGCTTTTTCCAGCCGCTCGCTTTTTGTGTCAACGACGTCGAACATGCTCGTCTGCACAAACTCCTCGCTGCTGAGATTAAAAACAGTCACCGTTATGGTGCGCACCGGCTTGGTGGCAAGTGTCTTATATAGTCCAAAGGCAGCCTCGGTAATTTTGTCAGAAGTATTTAGGGGAGTGACCGTCGTCTGCTTGGATACACCGGTAAGGTCGGCAAAACGCACATGCACAGACACGCCGCTGCCTTTGACCTTGTATTTGCGCATACGAGTAGCCACAAGGTCAGCAAGGTAAAATATCAGCGCCTCTCCGTCCTCGAGGGTAGTAATATCTCTCACCGCGGTCATTCCGTGTCCGACAGATTTAATCTCCCGTGCAATGTGAGCCTTGCGAACAGATTCCTTGTCCTCGCCGCGCGCGCTCATAATAAGGTGCTTGCCGTTGACGCCAAAGTGTCCTACAAGCAGTTCCTCGCTGGCAGCGGCAAGATCTCCGATTGTAAATATGTTGAGTCTTTTGAGCTTATCGCTTGTTTTTCTGCCCACCATAAGCATATCGGCGGCGGGCAATGGCCAAATAAGCGACTTAAAGTTGTCGCGGCTTATAACAGTCGTTGCATCCGGCTTTTTTAGGTCGCTCCCGAGCTTGGCAAATACTTTATTAAAGCTCACGCCAACGCTGAGAGTCAGACCAAATTCGCGCTTGACCCGCTCGCGGATAGTATCGGCAATATCCTTGCCGCTGCCGAATAGGCGAGTGCAGCCCGTCACGTCCAGCCAACACTCGTCCGAGCCGAAAGGCTCAACCATATCGGTGTAGTGAGTGTACAGCTCAAAGATCGCGTCCGAATACTTCATATAATGGTCGAAGTGGGGCGTAACGACGCGTAGCCCGGGACATTTTTGCTCTGCCTGCCAAATGACGTCGCCGGTCCTGACGCCGTAGCTTTTAGCCAGTTCGTTCTTTGCCAAAACGACGCCGTGGCGATTTTCCTTGCTTCCGGCGACGGCGAGTGGTATACCTTTAAGCTCGGGATTGAGAGCACACTCCACCGAGGCATAAAAGTTATTAAGATCGCAGTGCAAAATTATCCTATCCATAAGTCTATACCATAACTTACTTTTTTTGTAAAAAAGTAAGCAAAAAAACTTTAATGTGGGCTTAAGTAAGCTTGAGCTATAGCCCAAAATGCAAACTTGTTTGCCAAAAAACTTTTAAGCTGTATTTTTAGCCTCTTAGCAGTAAAACGTAGCGACTTTGCAATTATATTATACCATAAGCAATAATGTTTGCTTGCAAGGACATTATTGCGCAGCCGTCAAGGCAATTACATTGTCCGTAAAGGACAATAAATCTCGCAAGAGATTAAGGGCACGCAGTGACCTTGTAATTATATTATAACACACTTTTACCAAAAACAAAAGCTGCTAAGTATTAAGGAAAATAAAATTCTTTAAGCAAAAACCCGGCCTGCTAAGGTCGGGTTTTATCGTTTACATAAGTAATATGCTGAAATTTAGTTTTGATGTTCCTCTTCGTACGCTATATACAGTTCCTTATGCTCTGCGCGATGTTTTGCTCGCATTTCAAGCAAATTGTCACGGGTAATCCATTCTTTACTATACGCTGTTTGCAACGAGTAAAATTCTCCTTCGTGGTAGACGGAGAAGGTGTAACCGACGTTGTAATAGAAACTTATTCCGGCAACTGTCTCAACGTGAACGAGGTTATCGGTAGTAGCTCTATATAAGATTTGTAAAACATAGGTATTGTCAAAATCTCCGTAGATAGTAATATCGAGATTATCAGCGGTGTAGTAGGGGTGAAGCTCGATATATGCGGCTGTAACTTCGTCCAAAATCAGCGCGTTATCTTCGTAGCTTTTATACAACTGCTCATAGTCTGCGCGGTGATTACTGCGCACGGTTAAAAGGTTTTCGTGGGTGAGGAGTCCTCTATTAAAAGCCTCTGTCAAAGTGCAAAATTCGCCGTTACGATAGACATCAAATGTGCGAATTTGCGTGAAGTGAAAGTCTACGCCGTCAACGGTCAGATTGTGCAACGAATCGGAGTAGTTGGCGCCTTCCACATCTATCATCAAAACATAAGTTCCGTCAAATTCGCCGTAAACCTTGTAGCTGACGTTACTTGCTTTGACGTCATTGAGCTTTGCATAATCTATTTTAATTTTGTCCGTTTCACGCTCGCAGGCACACAGACATATAAGCATGGTAACGGCGATTAATACGGTAATTATCTTTTTCATTTAATACCTCCAAGGATTCTTGTGTAAATGCAATTCGCTTACAAACCTCGCAAGCGAGTCTACCTGTTTATATTCTACCACAACACAAAAATAAAGTCAATATTTAATACAGACTTTATTTTTATCTCAGCTTGTCTTTTGGCTTATCATTATAAATAAGGTCGTTCTTATTCTTCAACTGTAAACTCGATTTCGTTTGACCATACTTCAACACTATCATACGTTTCTTCATATCCATATTCTGTCATTTCCCAAGATAGATAAAATATTGCTTTGTATTTTAATCCATGGTGACCGGTAGGGAAAGAAATGTCCGAATGTCTTGTCTGTTGAATTATCTCACCATTTTTGAATAACTTCTTTGTCGTCACCATAGGTAGTTCGTGGACAGCATAGGTTTCGCCGGTGTTGCTTTCGGTATAGAATAAAAAGTAGTAAGCTATTTCCATATCCTTGCCACTTCGATTTTCAAGGGTAATATCAATAAAAATATCCTCGTATAAGCCATAAACTTGCTTTTGAGCCGAAATTGTTAAAACGTAATCTTGCTGTTTATTTTCGTACGCATCGTATAGTGCCTCGCGACCCTCACGATGTTTGCTCTGCACAGCTTCTAAATTACGAGGGGTGAGCCAACCTCTATAAAAAGCATCGTGCAATGAGCAAATTTCGCCATCGCGATAGACCGAGAATGTGTATCCTGCCTCAAAGTAAAAGTTTATTCCGTATATCGTTTCAATATGAAACGAATTATTAAGGGTGTTTCCATAGCGAATTACCACTACATATGTATTGTCAAATATTCCGTAGGGGGTAATATGAATATTGCCCTCGCTGTAGTCGGGATAAAGCGCGATATATGGATTAAGCCTGATATAAGCCTCTATAATTTCTTGCCTGATTGCTTCGTCTAAATCGTCCGTCGGTATTCCTTCTTCACCTGCTTTAAAACTCAAAACGGCATCATGCTCGGGCATATCAAAGTAAAATTCCCAATGAGTGCCGATTAGCTTCCAATCAACCAGCTCTACTCCGTCCAAATAAACATGCGGTTTTACATCTTTATCCGATTTAACTGTGACTTTCTCTCCCGCCTTATAATATTCTTGCAATTTTTCGGAGACGTATCCATTAGTGTCTTGCACAGTTAAACGATAGGTGTTATCTTGCGGGTTATTGGTCTCACTGTGGTTTTGATACAATGGCTCATGGTCGGCACGATAATTCTTTTGCGTTTCAAGTAAATTGTCGTGCGTTAGTAGTCCTTTTTCGTATGCTTCTTTAAGAGAATAGAACTCGCCATTGGAATACACTTTCAATTTATTACTGTTCGGATAGATAAATCGAACGTCGGAGACTATGTCATGATAAACTGCGTCAAAATAGCCATATTCGGCTAAATATATCATTAAAACATAAGTCCCCTCAAACTCGCCATAGTAACGTAAGGTGATATCTTTGTTGGCCAAATGGTCGCGTGGATGCTCCGCAATATAAGCGGCTTTGATTTGCTCATCGATTGTTTGCTTGTTTTTGTCGCTACATGCAGAGAATATGCTCATAATGCTAAATACAAACAAAATAACAGCTACTAATTTTGCTATCTTACTCATAATACACCTCCTAACAAATTAAATGTTAAAAAACGTAAATTTACTCACTAAACCCTTAAATTTTTTATAATTATAATTATTGTAACATAATGTGAAGGAAAAGTCAAGGGTAGTAAGCAAGAAAATGGACGTATTTAATCCTTTATGCTATCCTATAATTTAAGCAGATTATGTGTAAAAACTGTCATTAATTTACGCGAAATAATGCTTGACTAACTTAGTTATGTGTAATATAATTTGGTTATGGATTTTGAACTCGTTAGCAAATTTAAGCCGACAGGCGACCAACCCAAGGCGATAGAGACCTTGACCGATGGTGTACTCAACGGCCTAAAAAGCCAAGTATTGCTCGGCGTTACAGGTAGCGGCAAGACGTTTACAATGGCTAACGTCATAAAAAACCTCAATAGGCCTGCGCTCGTGCTTGCGCACAACAAGACGCTTGCGGCGCAGCTTTGCAACGAGTTCCGCGAATTTTTCCCTAACAATCGCGTGGAATTTTTCGTATCATATTACGACTACTATCAACCCGAGGCGTACATTGTTTCCTCGGACACATATATAGAGAAGGACCTTGCCATCAACGACGAGATAGACAAACTGCGTCACTCTGCGACGTGCTCGCTGCAAGAGAGGCGGGACACCATAGTCGTCAGCAGCGTATCGTGCATTTACGGCCTCGGCGCGCCCGAGGACTATTATCGTATGAGCATTTCGCTTCGTCCGGGCATGGAGATGTCGCGCGAGCAGCTTATTCGTCGCTTGGTCGAAATCAACTACAAGCGCAACGACACCGAATTTGCGCGTACCAACTTCCGCGTCAAGGGCGACGTGGTGGATATTTTCGTTGCATCGTCGAGTGAAATCGCGGTAAGGGTGGAGTTTTTCGGCGATGAAATAGACAGTATCAGCGAGTTCGAGGCGGTGAGCGGGCATGTGGTGAGCAAGCTAAAGCACGTCGCCATTTTCCCCGCCAGTCACTACGCCGTCGAGCAAGAGCGCATGAACAAAGCGGCAATCGAGATTCAAAAAGACCTCGACGACCGTATCGAGTTTTTCAAAAATAGCGGCAAGCTGCTCGAGGCGGAGCGAATAGGGCAAAGGGTGACTTACGACCTCGAAATGATGAAGGAAATAGGCTATTGCAGCGGTATCGAGAACTATTCGAGGTATTTTGACGGACGATCGCCCGGAGAGCCGCCGTTCACGCTCCTTGACTACTTCCCCAAAGACTTCGTTCTGTTTATAGACGAGAGTCACATGACAATTCCGCAAGTGCGCGCTATGTATCACGGCGACCTTGCGCGCAAGACAAGCCTTGTCGATTATGGATTCAGGCTCCCCGCCGCATTCGACAATCGCCCCTTAAACTTTACCGAGTTTAATGATAGAATCGGCCAGACCATATACGTTTCGGCAACCCCCGCCAAGTATGAGCTGGAAAAGGCTGGGGGAGCTATCGCGGAGCAGATCATTCGTCCCACGGGGCTTATGGATCCGCCAATAGAAGTGCGCAAAATAGAGGGGCAGATAGACGACCTGCTGACCGAAATTCGAGCTACTACCGATAAAGGCGGAAGGACGCTTGTCACGACGCTCACCAAACGAATGTCAGAGAGCCTGACTAACTACCTGTCCGAAAACGGCATAAGGGTCAAGTATTTGCACTCGGACATAGACACGATGGAACGTATCGAAATAGTCAACGGTCTGCGTCGAGGCGATTTTGATGTGGTAGTCGGCATAAACCTTTTGCGTGAGGGCTTGGATATCCCGGAAGTCATGCTTGTCGCCATACTCGATGCCGACAAAGAGGGCTTTTTGCGCAGCTCGTCGGCGCTCATACAGACGGTGGGCAGAGCGGCGCGAAACTCGGACAGCAGAGTTATTTTGTACGCCGACGTATTCACCGGTTCAATGAAGACGGCTATGGACGAGACGGCGCGTCGTCGCAAAATTCAGGGCGACTACAACACTGAGCATCATATCACGCCCAAGACCATAATCAAGGATATAGGCAACTCGCTCGAAATCACGTCCAAAGTCACCAAGGTCGATTATGACGATATTCCAGACCAGATAGAAAAACTCAAGGCGCTTATGACGATAGCAAGTAGTTTCCTCGACTTTGAAACAGCTATCAAACTGCGCGATCAAATTCAGCAGCTCAAGAGCTTGCAAAGCAAGATGAAGAAAGGAAAAAAGAATGGATAACATTGTTATAAAAGGTGCAAAAGAGAATAACCTCAAAAATTTAAGCATGGTTTTGCCGCGCGAAAAGCTCATTGTCTTTACAGGGCTGTCGGGCAGCGGCAAGACAAGCCTTGCCTTTGACACCATTTTCGCCGAAGGTCAGCGCCGCTATGTCGAGTCGCTGTCATCTTACGCGCGCTTATTCTTGGGGCAGATGAACAAGCCCGACGTCGAAAGTATCGAAGGACTTTCGCCGGCTATTTCGATAGACCAAAAGACGACAAGTCGCAACCCGCGTTCGACGGTGGGGACGGTGACCGAAATTTATGACTATCTCAGACTGCTGTTTGCCAGAATTGGTACTGTCCATTGTCCCAACTGCGGCAAGGAGATAGCAACCCAGTCGATAGACCAAATCCTCGACCGAATAATGTCGTACCCCGAGGGCAGCAAAATCATGGTCAATGCCCCCGTTGTGCGCGGCCGCAAGGGTGAATATAAAGCTATGTTCACGGACTTTGCTAAAAGCGGCTACGTCAGAGTTTGCGTGGACGGCAAAGTATACAATCTTGACGAGGACATTCCGCTCGACAAGCAGGTCAAGCACGACATAAGCGTGGTGGTTGACAGGCTTGTCATTAAGGATGGCATACGCACAAGGTTGTCGGACAGCGTGGAAACTGCGCTCAAACTCGCCGACGGACTTGTCGTTATAAGCCGTGACGGAGAGGATGAGATGTTCTCTACCAAATATTCTTGCCCCGACTGTAACTTGTCCATTGCAGAGGTCGAGCCGAGACTGTTTTCGTTCAACAGCCCGTTTGGCGCGTGTCCCGAATGTACGGGACTTGGCTATCTCGAAAAGATAGACCCCGAGCTTATTTACGGCGACGGCAGCAAAACATTGCGAGAGGGTGCGCTCACAATATCGGGTTGGAATTTTGACAGCGGCCATGCCGAAATGTTCTTTAAGGCGCTGTCCGAGCGATATGGATTTTCGCTCGACGTGCCGTACAAAGACCTCCCCGAAGATATAAAACATATCCTGCTTTATGGTAATGGTGGCGAAAAACTCAACCTTTCGTACAATATGTACAACTTTTCGGGCAACTACACGGCGGCATACGAGGGCATTATTCCCAACCTCGAACGCAGATACCGAGAAACGACGAGCGAATATGTCAAAAGCGATATTTATAGGTTTATGCGCACAACGCCATGTCCCGTTTGCCACGGACTGAGACTCAAAAAAGAGGCGCTATCCGTCAAGGTAGGCGGCAAAAATATCGCAGAGATATGTGCGCTTTCGGTCAAGCAGCTTACTCAGTTTTTAGATAGCCTCGAGCTGACGGAGTCCAAGGCTATAATCGCAAGCGTCATACTTAAGGAAATAAAGGCAAGACTCAAATTCCTTACCGATGTGGGGCTTGGCTATCTTACGCTCTCGCGCGGGGCGGCAACGCTGTCTGGCGGTGAGGCACAGCGCATAAGGCTTGCCACTCAGATAGGGTCGGGACTTACGGGCGTGCTGTACATTCTCGACGAGCCGAGTATAGGACTTCACCAGCGCGACAACGAAAAACTCATTGCCACGCTCACGCATCTAAGAGATCTTGGCAACACGCTTATAGTTGTCGAGCATGACGAGGAGACAATACGCAGCGCCGACTATATATTGGATATAGGTCCCGGGGCGGGTGTTCATGGCGGCAATATCGTGGCAGAGGGTGATCTCAATGCAATTCTTGCTTCACCGCAGTCGCTGACCGGCGCGTATTTGCGTGGCGACAAAAGGATAGATGTCCCCAAAACTCGCCGTCAGCCCAAAGGATATATAAAGATAAAAGGCGCATCGCAAAACAATCTTAAAAACGTCGATGTCGATATTCCGCTTGGCGTAATAACCGCCGTCACCGGAGTGTCGGGCAGCGGCAAAAGTACGCTCATAAATCAGACGCTTAACCCGGCCGTAAGTAATCAGCTTATGGGCACAAGACTGCCGGTGGGTAAGCACACTTCAATCGAGGGACTTGATCAGCTTGACAAGATAATAGTTATCGACCAAAGCCCGATAGGCAGAACGCCTCGCAGTAACCCCGCAACATACACGGGCGTGTTCACTTTCATACGCGACTTGTACGCCAAGACGCAGGACGCAATGCAGCGCGGATTCAAGTCGGGCAGATTCAGCTTTAACATCAAGGGTGGCAGATGCGAGAATTGCAGCGGCGACGGCATTATAAAGATAGAAATGAACTTCTTGCCCGATGTGTATGTTCAATGCGAAGTGTGCAAGGGCAAACGATATAATAAGGAAACGCTCGAAGTCAAGTACAAGGACAAGAGCATAGCCGACGTTCTCGATATGACAATCGAGGAGGCGATGAACTTCTTCGAGAATATCCCGTCTATATATAATAGAATACGCACGCTGTATGAGGTGGGCCTCGGCTATGTCAAACTCGGTCAGCCGGCTACGACGCTGTCGGGCGGCGAGGCGCAACGCGTCAAGCTCGCCACCGAGCTCAGCCGCAAGTCGACGGGCAAGACGTTATATATATTGGACGAACCGACAACCGGTCTGCACATCGCCGACGTGGACAAGCTCATACAAATCCTCGATAGGCTTGTAAATAACGGCAACACCATAGTGGTGATCGAGCATAATCTCGACGTTATCAAGATTGCAGATAGAATAATCGACCTCGGACCCGAGGGAGGGGACGCCGGCGGAGAAATTGTCGCCGTGGGCACGCCCGAAGACATTGCCTTGGTCGAGCACAGCTATACAGGCAAATTCCTAAAAGATATATTAAATCGCAAGTAAATATCTAAAATTTTCGACCGCCGAGCGACAGCTTGGCGGTTTTAGTATTATATATTGTACTCACATAAACCGCCACAGCAATTTTGTCCAATATATTGACAAAATAATTTTAAAAAAGTTTTTAAAAAGGCATAAAAACAGTTGACATCGGTAAAGGGATATGGTAGTATATGTAAGCTGTCCCGCGGGGATGGCGACGGACATTGGCAAATAAACAGCAAAGCGAATAAAAACACAAACAACAACA